>NZ_JBIBIJ010000003.1:0-146849 GCF_042957465.1 Kitasatospora sp. NPDC008050 | reverse complement strand
CCGCCCCCGCGGGCCCCCCCCGGGCCCCCCCCCCCCCCCCCCCCCCCCGCCGGGCCCGGGGGGGGGGGGGGGGGGGGGCGGGGGGGGGGGGCGGGCCCCCCCCCCCCCCCCCCCCCCCCCGCTGCTCATGGGCTCGGTCGGCGGGGCGGGCCGGGCGAGGCTGCAGCCCGGATCAGGGCCGGGTCAGGGCCGGGTCAGGGCCGGATCAGGGCCGGGCTCGGGCCCGCTCAGTCGGCGAGGGCGCCCATCGGGTCCCACGCGGGCAGCACGATCGGCGGTTGGCCGAGGGCGGCGGCCAACTCCGGTGGCAGCGCGGAGCGGCGGACCGCGATCTCGAAGACGTGCTCGCCGAACCACGAATCGTTCATGGTCCAGAAGCCCTTGTCGGCCTTCTCCTCGCCCCAGCTGTTCTCCACCCGCCAGCGGCGCGGGCTGCCGTCCAGCACGTCGACGCCGGTGAACAGCATCGCGTGGGTCATGCTCGTCTCGTGGTGGAGCAGCCGAGTGGCCTTGTCCATGGTGAACGCGGTGTCGTAGACGGCCGCGTAGTCGAAGAGGGCGGCGTCCCAGACGCCGGCGTCCGCGCGCATCATCTTCGACACGTCGCAGCCGAACCACACCGGCTCGCCGCCGACGATCGACTCCATGGCCAGCTGCTTCAGCAGCTCCATCCGCACGTTGAGGTAGACCACCGGCGGGGCGTCCACGACGTTGCCCAGGTACTCGACGGTGAAGGTGCGGCCCACCGGGCTCGACTCCCGCGGGTCGTGCACCAGGCAGACGTACTCGTCCAGCGGGAGTTGGACGTAGGAGGCGGCGAACTCCGCCGGAGTGAGCCAGCCGTCGCGGTGGAACTCCTTGTCCTTGTCCTCCCACTGCCACAGGAAGCGCTGCGGCGGCGTGCCGAGGTGGATGCTGATCACCCGGTGCACGGCGGCCAGGATCTCCCGCTTGGTCTTGCGCCGCGCTTCGACTCCCTCGGCGGCCTGATCGCGCAGGTCACGGGCGCCTTGGCGGAGCAGGGTCTTCAGCGCGCGGTTCATCGCCCGGGTCGCGGAGGAGCTGTCGGTCTCCGGCATGGCCGACTTGGGCACCAGGCCGTGCTTGGCGACCAGCGCCACGAACATGTTCCACTGGCCCCCGTCGCTGATCGGGCTCTCCAGCAGGTGCGCCACGGTGCGGTCGTCCACGTCGCGGTCCGAGGTCTCGATGACCGCTTCGAGGAAGTGGTTCGCCCGCTCGAACTTGTCCCACCACAGCAGGTAGTTCTGGGAGAACTCGAAGTCCTTCACGCCCAGCTTCCGAGCGGCCCCGACCCGCAGCAGGTTGAGCCCGGCGAACATCCAGCAGCGGCCGCTCTGCTTCTGGTTGGTGGCCGTCCAGTCGTCCAGGTGATGGGAGACCGAGTGGTCGATGCCGGTGAGGACCCGCCGGTCCAGCGCGACATCGTCCACCGGGGTCCGGGTGACCGCGTTCTGCATCAGCCGGTTCGCCGGACGGGCCGCGAACTCCTCCTCGATGAGCTGGAGTTGATCGGGCGTCAAGCTGCGGTCCATGGCCTGGTGGGAGCGATCGTTTCCGAGGGGCACAGCAGTCTTCCTCCAGTTCCCGGTGGTTCGTGCGAGGAGCGCGCCCTCACCGTTGCACGACCGTTCAGCCATAGTCAACGGAGGGAACGGGAGCAGCAGGTCAGCGGGGGTGTGGTCGGCCGGGGCCGGCTGCCACGCGGATCTCTCGCCCCCGCCCGGTGGCAGCCGGTTCTCCCATCGACCGCTCAGACGCTGGCGGCCTGGTGGAACTTGCCCATGTCGATCACGTTGTCGGCCGGCGGCGCCTGGGCGTTGACGGGGACGCCGAAGTTGCTGAAGCTCATGTGGTCGCCGGAGTCGGAGTTCGCCTGGAGCGGGTAGGGCTGGCCCTGGGCGGAGATCCAGACGTCGGTCTTGGTGCCGTCGCTGCCGTCGGTGACGTGGAGGACGAGGGCCGGCTGCCCGTTCACGGTGTCGGAGCTGCCCTTGGTGACCGAGGAGTTGTCCTTGGTCATCTCACTGGTGAGCTGGGTGAGATCGCAGAGGTCGGCCATGTCCTTCAGGTCGGGGTCGCTCGCCGTACCGGCGAGCCAGCGGCCCTTGAAGAGCTCCGCCACCTGGGCGCCGTTCGCACCGCCCATGGTGGTCCAGAACTTCGTGTCCGGCTTCATCCAGACGTTCTGCCCGATGCGGATGATGTCCGTGGAGCCCTGGGAGCCCATGCTGGCGTTGCCGGTGCAGTTCCCCTGGGTGTCGAGCATCATGCTCACGACAATGGGCTGGCCGGAGTCGCTGCCCTTCATGTCGAACTTGACCGACTTGGCCGCCTGCAGGGCCGTGGTGGCCTGCTGGAGGACCTGGGTGCCGGACAGCGCCGACAGGTCGGGCCCGGACGGCGACGGGGACGTGGCGACGGACGGGGATGCCGACGGGGTGACGGACGGTGCGGCCGAACTGGCGATCGCGCTTGCCGTGGCCGGTGCCGACGCGGCGGACTTGGCGGTGCCCTTGTCGGAGCCGCAGGCCGTGAGGCCGAGTGCGAGCGCCGTGCAGGCGAGGGCGATCTTGAAGGTGGGGCTGGTGCGCACGAGTCTTCTTTCAAGCAGGTGGTGGCTGATAGCGCCACACAAACTGGCCAGAAAGCTACCAGGATCAGCCGACGAGATTCTCATCGGCTCATCCGTCACGTCGCCGCTGACGAGCCCGCAGTACGCCCGCGGCTCCGGGCCGTGCCACCCGCGAGGCCGACGCGGTGGTGCGCCCGGAGTCGGACCGCCCCGCCCGGCGATCCGCGCGTCCCGTTGACGGCGCCGATGGAGGCGTTGCCGGCGGAGACGTTGCCCAGGGTGCGCGGCTGCGGACAAGTCGTAGGCGGTATCGCCATAATCATCAAGGGGAACGGAGCCGGGGATCGTGAACGAGCAACGGTGAGGAGGACGGATGACGTCACGCGACGAGCTGGTGGCCCGCGCGGTCGCGCTGCAGCCGCTGCTGCGCGAGCACGCCGCCAGGACCGAGACCGACCGGCGGGTGCCGGAGGAGGTGGTCGAGGCGATCGCGCGGGCGGGTCTGTTCCGGCTCGGCACGCCCAGACGCTACGGCGGGCACGAGGCCGGGATGCGCACCCTGCTGGAGGTCTCCGCGGCCCTGGCGGAGGGCGACGGATCCATCTCCTGGGTGGTCAGCCTGGTCAACGCCTGCAACTGGGTGGCCGGCCTGTTCCCGGTCCGGGCCCAGGACGACGTCTTCGGGGCGGATCCGGACGCCCGGGTGACCGGCGTCCTCGCCCCCACCGCCACGGCGCTCGCCGTGGACGGCGGCTGGCGGGTCAGCGGCCGCTGGTACTACAACTCCGGTTCCTGGCAGTCGACCTGGGCCGTGCTCGGGGTCCCCCTGGCCGACGCCGCCGGCGACGTCGTCGACCACGCCGTGGTCCTGATACCGCGCGAGGACCTGAAGGTGGAGGACACCTGGTTCGTCGCCGGTATGAAGGGGACAGCGAGCAACTGCCTGGTGGCGTCCGAGGCCTTCGTGCCCGCGCACCGGGTGCTGTCGGTGCCCGCGGCGATCGCGGGCGAGTTCGCCACCGAGTACAAGGACGAGCCGTTCTACCGATCCGG
Source organism: Kitasatospora sp. NPDC008050 (assembly GCF_042957465.1). Classification (NCBI taxonomy): domain Bacteria; kingdom Bacillati; phylum Actinomycetota; class Actinomycetes; order Kitasatosporales; family Streptomycetaceae; genus Kitasatospora; species Kitasatospora sp. NPDC008050. Next base: position 143,200 of record NZ_JBIBIJ010000003.1, on the reverse strand, counting down.
CTTCGTCCCGGTCCTCGCGCTCACCCTGGTCGGCCCCCAACTGGGCCTGGGCAGGGCGGCGCTGGACCACGTGGTGGCGAACGCCGCCCGCAAGCCCGTCGCGAACACGGTCCACGGGACGCAGGCCGAGTCGGTCGCCCTCCAGATGAAGCTCGCCGAGGCGGCGCTGAAGATCGAGACCGCGCGGCTGCACGCCGAACGGACCGCCGACGCGATCGACCGGGCCGCCGCGCTGGGCCGCTACCCGGACCTGGCCGACCGCGCCCACTTCCGCGCGGCCACCGCCTGGGCGGTGCAGAACACCCTGGAGGCCATCGGCGTCCTCCTCGACATCCACGGCGCCGGGGCCTTCGCCGAGGCCAACCCCCTGCAACGGATCTGGCGCGACGCCAACACCGCGGGCCGCCACGCGCTCGCCGCACCCGCCGTCGGCTACGAGGTCTACGGCAAGGCACTGCTCGGCATCGACGACACCATCACCCCCCTCATCTGACCCCACCCTCCTCAGGAGCTCCCACCATGCGCATCGCCAACCTCGACAACCGCCTGGTCCTGCTGACCGACGACGCCTTGGCCGTCGACGTCGAACGGGCCAGCGCAGGGCGCTTCTCCAGCGACCCGCAGCAGGTCTACTCCCAGTGGGCCCCGTTCCGTGCCTGGGCCGAGCAGGCCGAGCTGCCGCAGGGCACCCCCTTCGACCCCGCCGAGCTCGGCTCCCCGGCCCCGCGTCCCGGCCAGCTCCTCGGCATCGGCCTCAACTACCGTGCCCACGCGGACGAGACGGGCTTCACCGTCCCGGACACGCTGCCGCCGGTGTTCACCAAGTTCGGCTCCAGCATCACGGGACCGGTCACCCGGGTCCGGCTGCCCGAGGGCGGCCACACCGACTGGGAGGTCGAACTCGTCGTCGTCATCGGCGCCCAGGCCCGGCAGGTCGACGCCGAGTCCGCCTGGCAGCACGTCGCCGGCCTGACCGCCGGTCAGGACCTGTCCGAGCGCATCACGCAGATGGCCGGCCCCGTGCCGCAGTTCAGTCTCGGCAAGTCCTTCCCCGGCTTCACCCCGATGGGTCCGTGTCTGGTCACCCCGGACGAACTCGCCGACCCCGACGACCTGGAGCTCGGCTGCGCGGTCAACGGGGAGAGCGTCCAGAAGGGCCGCACCCGGGACCTGATCTTCTCCGTGCCCGCGCTCGTCGCCAAGCTCTCCGCCATCCTCACGCTCCAGCCCGGCGACGTCATCTTCACCGGCACCCCGTCCGGTGTCGGCCTCGGCCGCACCCCGCAGCGGTTCCTGGCCGACGGCGACGAACTCGTCAGCCACATCAAGGGCATCGGCGAGCTGCGGCAGACCTTCCACCGCTGAACGCGGCACCGCACCAACACCGTTCAGGAACACCACCGTTCAGGAAAACCACCGTTCAGGAAAACCACCGTCCAGGAAAACCACCGTCCAGGAAAACCACCGAGACCGGGAGTCCTGCATGGCCCTGCACCGTCTCTCCTCCGTCACCATGGGCGTCCCCGACCCCGCCGCCACCACGGCGTACTACACCGACTTCGGACTCACGCCCGCCGAAGCCGGCTGGTTCGCCACCGGTGACGGCGGCAGGCAACTGCGCATCGTCCCGGCACCGACCCGCCGGCTGGTGGAGCTGTGCGTGGGCGTGGACAACGCCGATGACCTCGAAGCCGCCCGGGCGCGGCTGGCACAGCTGGGCGTGCCCACCCACCGCGCCGGCGTGGAGCTGAGCGTCGTCGAGCCCGTCACCGCCGTGCGCGCGGTCCTGCGCACGGAAGCGCGGAGCGGCCAGCCGGCGACCCCGCCGACCCCGTACAACGGCCCCGGGCGCATCGAGCGCCCGGGCGTCCGCGCCCCCGGCATCCTGCGCAGCGGCCCGGTCCGGCCGCGCAGGCTCGGCCACGTGGTCCTGGGCACCACCGATCTCGCCGCCACCGCGGCCTTCTTCCGTGACGGTCTCGGCTTCCTCGTCAGCGATGTCCTGGGACAGGCCGGGGTGTTCCTGCGCTGCTCCACCGACCACCACAACCTCCTGCTCCTGCACGCCCCCGTCGCCTTCCTGCACCATACGTCCTGGCAGGTCGAGGACGTCGACGAGATCGGCCGCGGCGCGATGGCCATGTTGGAGGACCACCCCGAGCGTCACGTGTGGGGGCTGGGGCGGCATCTGATCGGCTCCAACTTCTTCTGGTACCTGAAGGATCCGGCCGGCAACTTCAGCGAGTACTACGCGGACCTGGACTGCATCCCCGAGGACCAGCTGTGGACGCCCGAGGTCTTCGAGGGGGCCAGGAGCCTGTTCAGCTGGGGCCCGCCGCCCCCGCCCTCCTTCCTCGCCCCCGAGGACCTGGCCGACCTGATGGCCGGCTCGCACACCTGACCGGCCCACCGGCCCACCGGCCCACCGGCCCACCGGCCCGCGGTGTTCGCGAGTACGCCGAGGAGCATCCCGGGCCGTTCGCTGCGTGAGGCCTGCCGCGCGAAGTCGTGAACGCCGCTCAGCCCGGGAGCTCGCCGCTGGCGCGCCTCGGCCACCTGCCCCACCCGCGGGCCCTGCCCTGGGCTCCGCTCAGGCGCCGGTAGCCGGCGCCCACGGCCAGGGCCGCGGCGACCGACACCAGCCCGCCGACGGCGAGGCCGGCGCGGGCACCGGACTGCTGGGAGAGCCAGCCGATGAACGGCGCGACCAGCGGGGTCGTGCCGAGTGAGGCGAGTGCGTAGCCGCTCATCACGCGCCCGCGCATCTCGTCGGCGCTGCCGAGCTGGAGACGGGTCTTGGCGGCGTTCATCAGCAGGAGCATGGTCGCCCCGGTCGGCAGGAGCAGGAGCAGGAAGGACGGGTACGAGGGCATCAGGGCGGTCGCCGTCTCCAGGAGACCGAAGGCGACCCCGAAGGCCACCAGGTCGTGCCGCGAGGGCGGTCGTCGCCAGGCCGCGATCAGCGAGCCGGCGACCGCGCCGAGGGCCAGGGCGGTGGGGCCCAGGCCGAAGGTTCCGGCCCGGGCGTGGAACGCCTTGGTCGCCATCAGCGCGGTGGTGATCTGGAAGTTCATGCCGAATCCGGCGGCGAAGGCGACCAGGAGCAGCGGGAGGCCGAGGTCCGGGTGGTCGCGGACGTAGCGCAGCCCCACCCGGAGCCCACCGCCGGCGGCCCCGGCGGCCGGTCGCGTGTGCAGGGTGGCGGTGTCCGTGCGCAGCAGGGCGGCGAGGACGACGGCGTAGGACAGGGCGTTGAGGAGGAACGCGGGGCCGATGCCGAAGAGCCCGATGACCGGGCCGGCCAGTGCGGGGCCGGTCATCCGGGCGAGGTTGAAGGCGGTGCTGTTCAGGGCCAGGGCGTTGGGCAGGTCGTCGGCGCCGACGGCCTCGGCGATGAACACCTGCTGGGTCGGCTGGTCGACGGCCAGGGTCAGGCCCACGGCCAGGGCGAGTGCGTAGACGCTGCCCAGCGTCACGGTGCCGCTGATCGTGAGCAGTCCCAGGGTCAGTGCCAGCGCGCCCAGGGTGGCCTGGGTGGTGAGCAGGATCCGGCGTCCGGGGTAGCGGTCGGCGATGACCCCGCCGTAGGCGCCGAGCAGCAGCAGCGGCAGGAACTGCAGCGCCGTGGTGATGCCGAGGACCGTTCCGTCCCCGTGGGTGAGCTTGAGGACGAGCCAGTCCTGGGCGACCCGCTGTATCCACGTTCCGGTGTTCGAGACCGCCTGGCCGGTGGCGTAGCGCCGGAAGTTCGGATTGCGCAGGGCGCCGTGCAGCAGTCCGGGCCGCCGGGTGCCGGAGCGCCGCGTGCCGGAGTGCAGCCGTGCGGATTCGTCGCGGCCGATGGGCCGTCCCCATGCGGGCAAGTCCCCGTCCTCCACTGAGGGCCATGGCGAACACGCGTTTCCGGGCCGGGGCGTGCCCGACCTGGGAGGTGACGTGGCGATGGCAGTGGCGGGTGTCCCTCGATCGTCCCGTCGACACCCGGGTCCCGTGTGTTGTATCAGGCCCCCTGGTAGCACCATGGGATCTTCATACTTACGCGGCGTGCCGCTGCGGCACCTGGGACTTCTGACGCTGTGACGGCCGCCGAGCCGCGTGTCGCCCACTGGTGCGGCACCGATGCCCGGCCGACACTGGGTCAGCCCGGCGCCGATCGCGCCCCGGGCCCGACCGGCGGATCGACGGACAATCGACGGACAGGTGGTGCGTGGTGGCGAGCAGTGTGGCCGAGCAGATGGTCGAGGTGCTCCGGCAGGCGGGCGTGGAGCGCGTCTACGGCGTGGTGGGCGACAGCCTGAACCCCGTGGTGGACGCGATCCGCCGCACCGAGGGGATCTCCTGGGTGCACGTGCGCAACGAGGAGGCGGGCGCCTTCGCGGCCGCGGCGGAGGCCGAACTGACCGGGCGGCTCGCGGTCTGCGCGGGGTCCTGCGGCCCCGGGAACACCCACCTGATCCAGGGCCTCTACGACGCCCAGCGCAGCGGCCTGCCGGTGCTCGCCCTCGCCTCGCACATCCCGTCCGCGCAGATCGGCACGGGGTTCTTCCAGGAGACCCACCCCGAGCGGGTCTTCGTCGACTGCAGCGGGTTCTGCGAGATGGTCTCCAGCCCCGCGCAGCTGCCCCGGCTCCTGCGGGTGGCGGTGCAGCACGCGCTCGGCGCGCGCGGTGTCTCCGTGCTGGTCTTCCCCGGCGACGTGGCCGCGCTGCCCGCGGCCCGCCCCACCGGCAGCGGCGCGTTCCTCACCGAGCGCGGCGTGCTGACCCCACCGCCCGCCCAGGTGGCCGAGCTGGCCCGCCTGCTGAACGGGGCCCACAAGGTCGCGCTGTTCGCCGGCGCGGGGGTGCGCGGGGCGCACCCCGAGGTGATGGAGCTGGCCGGCGCCCTGCTGGCCCCGGTGGGGCACTCGCTGCGCGGCAAGGAGTGGATCCAGTTCGACAACCCGTACGACGTCGGAATGAGCGGACTGCTCGGCTACGGCGCCTGTCACGAGGCGCTGCACGAGGCGGACCTGGTGCTGCTGCTCGGCACCGACTTCCCGTACGACTCCTTCCTGCCGCAGGCCCGTACCGTGCAGATCGACCACGACGCGACCAGGCTCGGGCGCCGCACGCCGCTGGAGCTCGCGGTGCACGGCGACGTGGCCGCCACGCTGCGGGCGGTGCTGCCCGGGCTGCGGCCCAGGTCCGACCGCGGCTTCCTGGACGGACTGCTGGCCAAGCACCTCAAGGCGCTGGAGTCGGTGGTCGGCGCGTACACCAGGGAGATCGCCGAGCACCTGCCGATCCACCCGGAGTACGTGGCCTCGGTGCTGGACGAAGTGGCCGCCGAGGACGCGGTGTTCACCGTGGACACCGGCATGAACAACGTCTGGGCGGCCCGCTACCTGACCCCGAACGGGCGCCGCCGGGTGATCGGCTCCTTCCTGCACGGCTCGATGGCCAACGCGCTGCCGCACGCCATCGGCGCCCAACTCGCCGCGCCCGGTCGCCAGGTGGTCTCGATGTCCGGCGACGGCGGGATCGGGATGCTGCTGGGCGAGCTGCTGACGCTGAGCAAGTACCAGCTGCCGGTGAAGACCGTGGTCTTCAACAACGGCGCGCTCGGCATGATCAAGCTGGAGATGCTGGTCAGCGGCTACCCCGAGGCGGAGATCGACAACGGCGCGGTCGACTACGCGGCCATCGCCCAGGCGGCCGGGGTGCGCGGCTGGCGGGTCACCGAGCCCCGGCGGGTGCGCGAGGTGCTCGCGGAGGCACTGGCACACCCCGGGCCGGCCCTGGTGGACGTGGTGACCGACCCGAACGCGCTCTCCATCCCGCCGCACATCACGGCCGCCCAGCTGAAGGGCTTCGCGCTGGCGGCGGGGCGCACCGTGCTGGCGGGCGGGGTGGGCCGGATGGTCGACCTGGCGCGCAGCAACCTGCGCAACATCCCGCGCCCCTGAGCCCGAGTGCCGGGCGGGGGAGGAGCGATCAACCGCCACCGGGGCCGAACGGTGGACGCCGCACGTCCAGCGGAGGCCGGCGTCCGGGAAACCGACCTTCACACCTGGTTGTTCCACATGCGGAACATGGTGCACCTGCCGTTCTTGTCGAACGTCACGGTCCACAGGTTCGCGAAGGTCCCCAGTGCCTTGTAGCGGCCGGTGCCCTCGATCGCCGCGGTGTCCCCGTTGATGGTGAGGAGGGACCACTCGAAGTCCCAGCCGCCCTCCTGCCACGGTACGCGGCCGAGCCAGCCGTCGATGATCGCCTCACGGCCGACCCAGTCGGTCTCGTAGGGCCATTCGTGGTACTCGGCCCGCGGGGTGAACAGCGCGGCGATGTCCTTCCTGCTGCTGGTGGTCCAGGCCCGCACGTATCCCTCGACCCAGGCGCGTACCTGCTGCTCGGTCACCATGTGCTGCTGCCCTTCGTCCGTCGGCCGGTCCCACCAGCATGTGCCGGATCGTGGGCAAGCGGCAGGACGGGTCTTCCGGGGTGCGGCACTCCCAGGAACGGGCGACGTACGATCCGGACATGAGCGGCAACGAACTGGGTGAATTCCTGCTGGCGCGGCGCTCCCGCCTCAGCCCGGCCGATGTGGGGTTTCCCCTCTCGCGAGCCCGCCGGGTCAGCGGACTGCGACGCGAAGAGGTCGCCGTCCTGGCCGGAGTCAGCGCCGACTACTACGCCCGCCTGGAGCAGGGCCGCGAACGGCATCCCTCCGGCCAGGTCCTCGACGCCCTCGCCCGGGCCCTGCACCTGGACTCCGACGCCTGCTGGCACGCCTACCGCCTGGCCGGACTCGTACCGAGACCCGAGGCTCCCCGCCCGGATGAGGAGCGGGTCGCAACGGAGCTCCTGCGGCTGATGGACTCCTTCCCGGCGGCGGTGGCCTACGTGGTCAACCGGCGCCTGGACATCCTTGCCGCGAACGCCCTGGCCGACGCCCTGCTCTCCCCACTCGCGGACCCGCGCGGCATGGTCCGCTCGCTGTTCTGCGATCCCGCGGCCCGGGAGCTGTTCGCCGACTGGCACGCCGTGGCCCGCGACACCGTCGCCGCGCTGCGGCTGGCCTACGGCCATCAGCGGCACGACCCCCGCACGGCCGCCCTGATCGATGAACTCATTGCCGAGAGCGAGGAGTTCGCCGTGCTGTGGAGCCGCCAGGACGTCGGCCGGCTGGGCAGCAGGACCAAGACCTTCCATCATCCGCGGGCGGGGCGGCTGACCCTCGCCTACCAGACCTTCGAGGTACAGGACGCACCCGGCCAGTACCTCCTGGTCGGCACCGCCGACCCCGCAAGTCCCGACGCCCACCGCCTGGCCCTGCTCGATCCACGCAGAGCCGTGGGCGCCCAGCTCGCCACAGCCGGTCACCGGTAGCGGGATCGACCAACGACCAGGGCAGCGCCGCCGACTCTCCGGGCCGCCGGCGCCCCCGGCGCCACGCCCCCACTGCCCGCCGGGGAATCCCGGCGCCGCTCCGGCAGTGGGGTGTGCTCGCGACCTGGGCGCTACGGCCGGAGCGCGTCGTCGAGCGCTCCGTCACCTCACCCGGTGGTCGGGAGGCCGATCGGGTTGACCGACGGAAGCTCGGCCCGACAGCGGGTCGCGATCGGGCGCAGCGCGGCGGCGAGTTGGTCCAGCTCCCGCCGCTCGAAGCCCGCCCAGACGCGGGAGGCGCAGAGGTCCGTGGCGGCCTCCAGCGTCGCGTGGCGGGCCCTGCCCTCGGCGCTGATCGTGCCGTCGGGGCGCAGCCACCCGCGCTCGGCCAGCCGTGCGGTGGCGGCCTCCCACTCCTGGTCGCTCCAGCCCCTGATCGGCTGGAGCGTCTCGCGCGGGATGTCGAGCGAACAGCGGACGACCAGGGCCTCGCAGCCGTCGAGTCCCTCGGCCACCAGCGCCGCCACGTGGCCGTCGCCCCGGTGTTCGCGCAGCACCGTGGCGGCGTGCCACAGGCGGGCGAGGTGGCCCTCAGGACGCGGCAGCGCCGCGTTGGCGGCGGCCAGCACCCGCCCGCCGCAGTCCAGTTGGTCGAGCGCGCGCTCCAGCAGATCGGCCGAGCGCTCGATCGACTCCGGGTCGACCGTGTCCAGCACCCGTTCCAGCGCGGCCGTCGAGCCCTCCAGCCGGGCCTTGAGGGCGGCGTCCGGGTCTGCCGACTGCCAGATCTCCGGCAGCGCTCGTTCGACCATGACCGGGGCGAAGTTGAAGAAGGCAGCGATCACCGGTGTCGCCTCCACCTGGCCCAGGGGAGCGGAGCGTCCTGCGAAGTAGCCGCGCCAGAAGCCCCGCAGACCGGCGGACTCGAAGGCTTCGCGGCCCTCGGGCGTGAAGTAGGTCACGGAGTGGATCGGCTCGAACAGCCACCACAGGGCGCGGGCGGGGTGCACAACCTCGGACATCGGAAACCTTCCGTCGGAGCGGGCCGCGACTCTCGCGGCCGGGGCGCGGCGGCCGGCGACTGCGCCGCTCGCGCCAAGAGGGTTGATTACCCCGGCGAGCGACGGACAATCAGCCGCGCCGGTGGTGGACCACGACCTGTGAGCGGAGCCACTACTTCTGACAGGTGCACCTGACGGGTGGTCGGCATCGATGAAACCCGGTCGGAACGCGTTGTCAGTGCCCCACCATAGTGTGGAACCAACGTCGGAGGGGGCGCCGGAAAGGCGTCAAGAAGAGCGTTGGGAAAAGGGGTACGGCCATGCCTGCGAACAGGATCAAGCACAAGGTCAATCACGTCTCGCTCGTGGTCGACAATTCCGGCTCGATGCACAGGCACGAAGCGCAACTCATTCGCGTGGTGGACGAGTTCGTGAAGGGCCTGCAGGAGGAGTCCGACCGGCTCGGCCACGAGACCCGCATCAGCCTCTACGCCTTCAATCACGAGGTCAGGAATCTCGTCTGGGACATGGACGTCAAGCACCTGCCGTCCCTGCGGGGCCTTTACGAGGTCAACAATGGTGCGACGGCGCTGATCGAGGCGGCCGTGAAATCCATCGACGACCTGAAGAACATCTGGGAGGAATACGGGGAGCACTCCTTCCTCCAGGTCGTCGTCACCGACGGCGAGGAGAACGCCTCCGGTTTCTCGGAGAGCGGCCAGATGCACACCCGGATGGCCGGCAACCGGGGCACCGCCGTCCTGCGCAAGTGGATAGGCCGCATCCAGGGCGCCATGGACAACCTCCCCGACCACTGGACCTCGGCGATCCTGGTCCCGAACTCCCTGGCCAAGCGCACCGCTCAGGAGTACGGCTTCCCGGCGGGCAACATCGCGATCTGGGACGCCGACTCCAGCAAGGGCGTCGAGGAGGCCATCGGCACCGTCAAGGCGGCGGCCACGAGCTTCCTGCGGGGCCGCGAAAAGGGCGTGCGCGGGACCAGGAACCTGTTCGCCATGGGCCAGGATCTGAGCACCGCCGAGGTGAAGGCCAATCTCGATGCCCTGGACACCGGCACGTACATCCTGATCCCGGTCGACGAGCCGACGCCGATCCGCGATTTCGTCACCCGCGCCGGGCACACGTACACGACCGGCTGCGCCTTCTACGAGTTGTCCAAGCGCGAGAAGATCCAGGGCAACAAGCAACTCGCCGTGGCGGAGAAGGACCTGACCACCGGCCGGATGACCGGCAGGGTGTTCTCGGGCCCGGCGGCCCGCCGGCTCCTCGGCCTGCCGGAGTCGGAGGTCGCCGTGAAGCCGGGCGACAACCCGTCGTACACCGTGTTCGTCCAATCGACCTCCGTCAATCGGAAGTTGGTGCCGGACACCAAGCTGCTCGTCCTCCTGTAGCCGAGAGCCGCGCTCCAGGACATACGCCGACCTTGCGCGGTCCAGCCACTCCTGGAGGTGACGGCATGACGACCTCGATCGATCAGATCGCCACCTTGGCGACGTTCGGTTCCATCTGGGTATCAGGTGACGGATGCTCAGCGATGGCTGGGCCCGCCGGTCAGTCGATGCCTTCGATGATGCGGAAGTCGCGCTCGACGCCGTCGGGGAGGGCCACCAGCGCCTTCTGGTATGCCTCGCTCTCGTATGCCGCGACGGCCTGTTCAAAGCTGTCGAACTCGATCAGAATGACGCGTTGCGTGATTCCGGCCTCGTGGGCGACGACTCGACCGCCACGGGACAGGAGGCGCCCGCCCCCAGCCCGGACAGCCGGACCGGCCAGCTTCTCGTAGGCAGTCAGCCTCTCAGGGTCGGAAATGGCGGGGTAGACACTGACCCAGTAGCCCTTGGCCATGGAAGCCTCCTGTGTTCGGCCGGACACGTCCGACTTCGAATGGACACTCAGATCGATCGATCCCGGCGACGGGTACTGCGGTCAGTGGAATCGTCATATGCGCAGGTTAGGGCGTGATGTGCGGTCGAGGGAAAGACCGGTACGGGATAGACTCAGAACGGATCGTTATCAATCGGCAGGGAGGGCATGTGGCGCCGGATACGGTGAGCCTGCGGTACTTCCTGCTGCTGGCACAGGAGTTGAACTTCACCCGCGCGGCCGCACGGATCGGCATCGCACAGCCCGCACTCAGCGCCCGGATGCGCCGCTTGGAGGCGGAACTCGGTACGGCCCTGCTGGTCCGCAACACGCGTAGCGTCGTATTGACCACGGCCGGTGCGGCTCTGGCGGAGTCCGCGCCGCCCGCGCTGGCGGCGCTGGACCGGGCATGGGACACCGCCCGGAGCGCGGCGGCCGGTGAACTGGGCACGCTGCGCATCGGATACAGCCTCAGCACCGGGGCCGAGACGGCACCGGCCCTGGTGGACAGACTGATTCGCGGCAACAGCGGACTCGAGGTCGGCGCGGTCCCGATGGCGACACCGGAGATCTCCCCCGCGGTCGCCGACGGCCGCATCGATGCCGGGATCACCCGCGGTGAACAGCCGGGCCGTGGCGTGCGCCGGTTCCTGCTGCGGCGTGGGCGCATCGGGGTCCAGCTGGCGCAGCACCATCCGCTGGCCGAACACCCGGAGATCGAGATCGCCGACGCGGCCGCGTATCCGCTGCGACTCCCGGACCGTGCGGCCAACCCCGTGATCCACGATCAGCTGTCCGCACTGTTCCGAGACACCCGACCACACCCCCGATTCCACACGCCCGCAGTCTCTTTCGACATGTCTCAGCGCGACCTGCGCGACGGGGTCACCCTCGCCCCGGCCGGAGAAGCCGCGGCCACGGCACAACCGGCCGGTCTCACCTGGCGACCACTGCGAGGCGCGCCCAGCCTGACGATCCACCTGGTCCTCCCACGCGAGCAGTCACCACTGCACCGCCGCATCCGTGCCGTCGCCAAAACCCTGGCGCACGAGCTGCACTGGCTGCCGGACTGACGCGCAAGAGGTCAAGCGAGACGGACGCCTGCGGTGGCGAGGCCGAAGACCCTGCGCCCGGCGGACTTCGCGGTGATGACGACTCCTGCTCGCGCAGGTGCAGGGCCATGGAGAGCATGGAGTCGTCGGTGACGCCGGCGCCGCCGACGCCCTCGCCTCGTCGGGAACGACCGTCGATGAGGAGACGGGACGGTTTAGCGTGGCGAGTTCCGTTCTCAGCGTGCCGCGACGGTCTCCGGTCCGGTGGCGTGGGTGGCGTGGGCGGCGTGGGCGTAGCGGGTGGCGAGGTCACCGAAGGCGGTGGCCAGTTGGGGCGGGCCGATGACCTCGATAGCGGTGTCGAAGCGGCCGATGGCGGCGGCGAGTCCGGTCCATGACCAGGAGCCGAGGATGAGCCGGCAGTGGTGGGGACCGAGTTCCACGACGATTCCGTCCTGGGCGAAGGGCGCGACGTCGGCGGCCGGGAGGTGGAGGATGACTTCGCCTCGGCAGGGCCAGTCGGTGGTGGTGCCGTCGTTGCCGCGGAACCGGCTGGTGACGAAGGTGGAGACGGTGCCGCCGGGGAGGTCGCGCGGGGTGAAGCGGGGGCCGGTGGGTGTGCGGGGCCGGATCCGGTCGACGCGGAAGGTACGCCAGTCCTCGCGGTGGAGGTCCCAGGCCACCAGGTACCAGCGATGACGCCAGGTGACCAAATGGTGGGGGTGTACGCGGCGGGCGTCATCGGCCGAGGTGCTCGGCCCCGGGGCGTAGTCGAAGCGCAGTTCCTCGTGGGCGTGGATGGCGCGGCTCAGGTCCATCAGGACCTGGGCGTCGACCTGGGGGGTTTCGCCGGCCGCCGCGGGCGGTTGGACGGCGGTGACGTGCAACAGGTCGATGCGGTGGCGCAGGCGGGGCGGCATGACCTGGCGGAGGGTGGCCAGCGCGCGGGAAGCGTCTTCGGCGACGGTGGTGCCGGCGGCCGCGGTCCGCAGCGCGACGGCCAGGGCGACGGCCTGCTCGTCGTCGAACAGCAAGGGCGGCAGGTGAGTGCCGGCCTCCAGGCGGTAGCCGCCGGCCGGTCCTTTGACGGTCGTGATCGGGTAGTCGAGTTCGCGTAGGCGGTCGATGTCACGGCGCACGGTGCGCGAGGTGATGCCGAGACGCTCGGCGAGATCATCGCCGGACCAGTCACGGGGCGTTTGAAGGAGCGAGAGCAGCGCGAGCAGCCGGGCGGACGTCTTATGCATGACACCCATACTTCCTTGAGTACCGGACACAACCTGTCCTCTACCTCTGCCATCGTGGCATAAGAGCCGCTCGGGGGGCATGACCCCTGGTCAGGGCAGCCGCCGCCGCTCGGCATTGACGGCCGACGGCGCACATGTGTCACATCAAGGCAAGGAGCAGGTCATGTCCGTCACGACCACCACTCACCTGAACTTCCGGGGCACCGCACGTGAGGCACTGGACTTCTACCAGTCCGTCTTCGGTGGACGTACTGTCGCGGTCACCTACAAGGACGCCGGCGCCGTGCGGAACGAGAGCGAGGCGGACTGGGTGATGTGGGGCGAGGTGGTCGGCGGCAACGGCTTCCACGTCATGGCCTACGACGTGCCCTCGCAGCTGCCCTGGAACCAGGGCGAGAACGCGTTCTTCGTCTCCGTGCGTGGCGACGGCACCGAGGAGATCCGCGCCCTGTGGGGCAGGCTCGCCGAGGGCTCGACCATCGTGAGTCCGCTGGAGCCCGCGCAGTGGGCGCCGCTGTACGGCATGCTCACCGACCGCTTCGGCGTCACCTGGGTCCTGGACGTCACCGCTCCGTACAACGGCTGAACCGACCGACCGACCTGACACGCCTGCGCCGTCCGGGCCGTCGCCACCACACGGGCGGCCCGGACGGCGCAGGCACCGACGATGGACAGCAGCGGAAGGAAACGGGCCACTGTGAGGATACGGAAGCCGGGACGGACCGGCATCGACGTCAGTGCCCACACGTGAGAATGCCATGACTGTCCTTGACGCCCGTACCCTCAACCGCGCCACCCTCGCCCGCCAGCACCTGCTCGGGCGCAGCGACAAATCCGTGTCGGAAGCGGTGGCCCATCTGTGCGGCCTGCAGGCGCAGGATCCTCAGGAACCCTTCACCGGGCTGTGGTCCCGCCTGTCCGACTTCGAACCCGAGCAGCTGGACGATGCGTTGACCGGCCGCGTGGTGGTGCGCACCCACCTGATGCGGCGCACCGTCCACCTGGTCACCGCCGACGACGCGCTCACCTGGCGAGCCCGCCACGACACCATGCTGCGCCAGCGAGTGCTGGGAACCTACCGGCGCGAACTGGCCGGCATCGACATGGACGAGGTCGCCGCCGCCGGCCGCGCGGTCATGGCCGACCGGCGGCCCCGCACCATGGCCGAGCTCGTACAGGCTCTCGAAGACCGCTGGCCCGGCCCACCACGCCGTGTCCTGGGCGAGCTGCTCGTCGCAGCCCTCATCCCGATGGCCCAACTCCCGCCCCGTGGCCTGTGGCACCAGACCGCCGGCGTACGCAACCTGCCGTTGAGTACCTGGCTGCAACGGGACATCGACCCCGTGCCCGCCGACGGCAGTGATCCCGTCGGACAGCAACTGCTGCGCCGCTACCTCGCCGCGTACGGGCCCGCAGCCAGCGCGGACGTACGTGCCTGGTGCGGTCTCGCCGGCCTTCCTGCCGCCATCAGAGCCGCACGGGAAGAACTCGTCGTCTTCCGTGACGAACGCGGCCGCGAACTGCTCGACCTGCCCGACGCACCCCGCCCCCACCCCGACACCCCGGCCCCCGTCCGGTTCCTTCCGGCCTTCGACAACGCAATCCTCGGCTACCACGACCGCAGCCGCATCATCGATGCCCCCCACCTCGGTCTGTCCGTCGCAGGCCACCGCACCGTCCTTGTCGACGGACGCGTCACCGCCACCTGGACCGTGCGCGACCACCGACTCCACATCAGTCCCCTGCGCCCCCTCACCGCCCTGGAACAGGAAGCCGTCCACACCGAAGCCCAGGACCTGGCCGCCTTCCTGGACAACTCCATCGAGCACATCCAACTCGACACCGAAACCTGACGATTCCCGCACTCCAGGTCCCGACGTGACGGGACCATTCGCACAACGTGCGAGCGCCGCCCGCGTGGACCGAGAGGAGTAGGTGGTGTGCGTGTTGGGCGCTCACCTCCGCGGAGCGTGCGGTGGCCGCCGCGCTCAGCGGCGAAGTGGACCAGTGTGCTTCGCCCGGGCTCCGGTTGATCCACCATGGGGCGAGGCTACTTGGACTGCTGGACCTGTCCCGACCGAATCAACCTGCCGAACCTGTGCGGTCGGAGCACTGGTCGTCGAGGATCCGCTCCCACAGCAGCCCGTCCCGCCAGCTCCCGTCGAGAAAGATCGAGGAGTGCGCGACGCCGTACGGAGTGAACCCGTTGCGGCGCAGCACCCGCTGCGACGGCAGGTTCTCCAGGTTGGTGGACGTTTCGGCGCGGTGCAACCCGAGTTCGTCCGTCATCACCCGCAGTGCGAGCCCGACGGCGTGCCCGGCGTGCCCTTGGTTCTGGGCGACGCCGGCGATCCAGTATCCGATGGTGCCACGGCGCAGGTGCGGCTGCGGGAGGATGCCTCCGACGGTGACCTGCCCGATCACCTGGCCGTCGGCGAGCACGACGCCCGGCCAGACCGTGCCGGCCCGGTATCCGGCCAGCAGGCGGTCTATCCGCTCCGCCTGGCCCTCCGGGGTGAAGAACTCGGCCGGCTGGGCCGGTTCCCACCGCCGGAAGGCCTCGACGTCCCGCGCCCGATGCGCGGCGATCAGGGCGGCGTCGGTGGACTCGATCAGGCGGATCCTGGTGCGGCTGCGCATGGGCTGATCCTCGTCGCGATGGGTCGGATGGAGACGGCAGCCTATGCGAGGCTGCCCGCGCCACGCGCCCCCGCACCCTGCCCGCTGGGCCGTCGAGCCGACCTCCCCCCGGGACTCTTCCAACTCGCCTGCCGCATCACCAGGGGAGGTCTCATCGACGCGGGGTTTGCACGGAGGGGATGACGCGTCGGTGTCCATCGGGCCTACCGGGCGACGGGCGGGCTCATCCGGACCTCGTCGCCGCAGATGGTGATCTGGGCCGGCTTGCCGCTCTGGTCCACCACCGGGACCCGGACCACGGTCTCGTCACCCGGCGCGGTCACATCGGCGGAACCGGCGGTGACCAGGCAGTTGCCGCTGTCCGGGCCCTTGCCGTTCAGCTCGGAGTAGCGCAGGGCGATCACTGCCTTCCTGCCCGCGCCCAGTGTCACCGGAGCAGGGGTGCCCGTCCCGACCCCGAGGGCCTGTGGCCCCTTGCCCACGTGGAACTCGACCTTCGGGTAGCCGGCCAGGGTGCAGCTGTCGGAGCCGGAGTTGAGGGCGACGAGTTCGGCGTTGGCCGGGTCCTTCGTGGTGGTGCCCGCATCGGCGAGATTGGTGAGCGTCCACTTCAGGTTCTGTGCGGCGCACTTGGCGCCCTGCGGGCCGCCGGAGCGCGTCGGCGCCGTGGCCCCGGCCGGTGTGGCGGAGGTCGGAGCCGTGCTCCTGGCGGGTGTGGTGGCGGACTGGCCCGCGACCGGTGTGGTGGACCCCGGTGTGGCGGACCCCGGCGCCGCGGACTGGCCCGCGATCGGTGCGGCGGACACGGGTGCGGCGGACACGGGTGTGGCGGACACCGGCGCGGCCCCGCCGGCTTTCGCCGGGGCGGCCGCGGAGCTGGAACCGCAGGCCGTCAGGCCGAGACCGGCCAGCAGCGCGGAAGCGGAAACCGTCAACAGGAAGCGCGTGCGCATGGATCCCCCCGGATCATTGGGACAGCCGATGGGCCACCTCTGCCCGGGGCCCGGCTGTGCGTACTCGGGGGAGAGGACACGGGGGAGGGCCCGGCCGGTTGCGCCTGGATGAAAATTTCCTGGGAGACACTCAGGGGCCTTTCAGGTCGCCGTCCGCGCCCGATCCCCACTCGCTCGTCCGTACGGGCATCCACCGCGGAACCTGGGGGCTCAGCACCCATGTGATCGTCGCGCACGGCTGAGATCGTTGCGGAGGCCGCACGTTGGCCGGCCGTCGTGACCGGTTCGCGGGGACGCGTGAGGAAGGGCCGCAGATGACCAGTGACATCGATTCCACCGTCGAGGCCGCGGGCCCCCTTGCGGCGGTCGCCGAGCTGTTGGTGGGACTGTCCGGCCAATTGGAGCGGTGGCAGGCCGAGCTGGCCCTGGCGCAGGCACAGGTGCGGTCCCTGACCGAGCAGAACGAGCAGAACGAGCGGAGCGGGAGCAGCGAGAGCAGTCGGCTCCGGGAGCAGGGCTGCCCGGCGACGCTGTCGTGCGAGGAGGCTGTCGGCCTGGTGGTGGCTGTGCTCGCCGGGGATACGCAGGGTGTCCGGCACGTCCGGCACGTCCGCTCGTCCGACTCGGCGTTCCTGGACCGGCTGAGGGCACGGGGCGTGGTCCGGCCGTCGCCCCGGCTGTCCGTGCGGGAGCTGCTCAGCTGCCCGGTGAGCCCGGAGGAGACGGCGTCGGGGGAGGACAACTGCCTGGTCAGGACGGTCCGGACGGTCTGGACGGAGTTGGACGAGGTCCTCATCATCGACGAGGCCATGGCGCTGATCCCCGCACCGGACGCCGTGCACGTCACTGTGGTCCAGAATCCTTCCGTGGTACGGCAGTTGGTGCTGTTCTTCGAGGCCGCCCGGGCGCAGGCGGCGCACCCGGCGGAGTCGGTGCCGATCCCGGGCACCGAGGTGGAACTCAAGCAGCGGATCGTGCGGATGCTCGCCGAGGGGGCCAAGGACGAGACGGTGGCCCGGCGGCTGGGGATCTCCTTGCGGACGTGTCGACGTCATATCGCGGAGATCCTGCACCAGTTGGGTGCATCGAGCCGGTTCCAGGCCGGGGTCAGGGCGGCCACACTCGGCGCCGTCCCGGTCCTGGGCCAACGCTAGCGGGCCGGCGGCCGGATCGAAAGGACCGGCAGCAGCGGGACGCCGGTCGGGTTGGTTTGACCACGTGTTAGCCTGCGCGGATGGAAAATCTGCTACCCGTTGTTTGGCCGCCTGAGCCGATCAGGACCGAGCGGCTGGTGCTCCGTGAGCCCGAGGCTCGGGACCGTGCGGCGTTCATCGAGCTGCTCGCCTCGCCGGAGGTGCACACCTACCTCGGCGGCCCCCGGCCGCGTGACGAGCTTGAGCGCGAGTTGTCAGCGGTGCCCGAGCGGTGGCCCGGGAGTTTCGTCGTCGAGCTCGACGGGGCGATGATCGGCCAGATCCTGCTCAGGAGGGCAGCGGAGAACCATCGCCCGGCTGCCGCGGGGAAGGCCGATCTCGGCTACCTGTTCCTGCCGCGGGCGTGGGGATCCGGGTACGCCGCCGAGGCGTGCGCGGCGGCACTCGGCTGGCTCGCCGGCGCGCTTCCCGGCGAGCCGGTGGTGCTCGCCACCCAGAGCGCCAACGTCAGCTCGATGCGTCTCGCGGCGAAGCTGGGGTTCACCGAGGTCGAGCGGTACCAGGCCTGGGGTGCCGAGCAGTGGCTCGGCAGGTGCTCCCCGGCCCCGAGGCCGGCGAGCCATGCCGTGCAGGTGAGTTGCGACGGAACCGCCGGGGAGTACCCGCCCGTCCGCTAGTGGCCGATCTTGTCCAACGCGGCGAGCTCCTCGTCGGAGAGCGGGAGTCCCGCGCCGGTGACGTTCTCGCGCAGGTGGGCCACTGACGAGGTGCCGGGAATGAGCAGGATGTTCGGCGACCGCCGCAGCAGCCAGGCCAGGGCGACCGACATCGGCGTCGCATCCAGCCGGGTGGCCACGGTGGAGAGTGCCGTGGACTGCAGCGGGGTGAAGCCGCCGAGCGGGAAGAACGGCACGTAGGCGATGCCCTGGGCGGCGAGATCGTCGATCAGCTCGTCGTCCTGGCGGTAGGCGAGGTTGTACATGTTCTGTACGCACACGATCGGCGCGATCGCCTGCGCCTCGGCGACCTGTTCCGCTGTCGCGTTGCTCACTCCGAGGTGCCGGATCAGGCCCTGCTGCTGGAGTTCGACGAGGGCCTCGAAGGGCTCGGCGATCGAGCCGGGCTGGTGGCCGAGGGCGTCGCCGAGCCGGAGGTTGACCACGTCGAGCGATTCGAGGCCGAGGTCCGCGAGGTTCTCGCGGACGGCGCGGCGCAGGTCCTCGGGCTGCCGGGCGGGGATCCAGCCGCCCTGCTGATCGCGGACCGCGCCGACCTTGGTCACGATGTGCAGCGAGGCGGGATAGGGGTGCAGCGCTTCACGGATCAGCTGGTTGGTGACGCGTGGTCCGTAGGCGCCGGCGGTGTCGATGTGGGTGATCCCGAGGGCGGCGGCCTCGCGCAGGACGGCGAGCGCGCCGTCGTGGTCGGCGGGCGGGCCCATGACCCCGGGGCCGGCGAGCTGCATGGCGCCGTAGCCGAAGCGGGGGACGGTCAGATCGCCCAGGGTCCAGGTGCCGCCGGGCAGTGATGCCGAGGGTGCGTTCATGTCTGTGGCTTTCTTCCTGCCGAGCCGGATATCGCGGACGTCGCTTCGCCCGTCCCGTCGATGGTCGCGCGCCGAGGAGCGGCGCAGCCAATACCGACACGGTGTCCTGTCATACCCGGTGGTGATCCGTGCGGCCACGCGGCTCTGACCCTCGCGTGCCCAGCGCCGCCGCCGTCACTCTGATGGCAGAGCGCCCGGCCCGGTGCTCAGACCCGCAGGTCCAGCATCGGCTCGCTGAAGCGGGAGCGGCCGCAGATGACGGTGAACACCGGGAACGTCGAGCGGGGCAGGTCCAGGGTCCGCTGGAGCCAGAACTCGCCGAAGGAGCGGGCCGGGCGGGCGAAGAGGCCGTGCCCGGCGGCGGCGGTGGTCAGCCCGTGCGTGGCCCAGCCGCACCAGAGTTGGAGCAGTGACCAGCCGGCCGGCCCGAACTCCTCCAGGATCTTGTCGAGGTCGGCGGAGAAGACCCACACCGCGTTCGCGTGGCGCAGGCCGCAGTCGATGGTGGGCAGCAGGGGGTAGCCGAACGCGTCCGCGAACTGCTGCATCAGGCCCGGGTCCTGCTGCTCGCACGCCACGCGCCCCCGTGTCACGGCGTAGCGGCCGGTGGGCAGCCCGGCCATCCGCTGCAGCACGACGCGGGTCCGTACCCTGCGGCCCACTTCGGCGAGCAGCGGGCCCGGTGCCGGGCGGTCGAGCCAGGCGAGCATGTCGAGCAGGCAGTCCTCACCGAGCACGGTGGGTCTGGCGGAGAAGCCCGGCAGGCCGCCCCGGGTCCGCCCGGCGGACCGGTTGCCCAGGGTCTCGGCCCAGCTGGGCCGCACGGCGGCCACCTCACGTGCCGACAGCTCCGGCACGTGGTGGTCCGGCACGCGGTGGTCCGGCACGCTGCGGACCGGTTCGGCTGCCGCGCAGGAGAGCCCGGCCAGCGGTGCGGTCACCTCCTGCGCCTCCCGGACCGAGTCGTGCCGGGCCTGCTCACGCAGCAGCGCGCACTCCTCCTCGTGCTGCGGGGTGCCGGTCGTGCCCGCGCTGGGCAGCGGGCGGCTGGACGGCAGCGGACCTGCGCCTTCGAGGGTCACGACCAGGGGCGGGGTCCAGGCCCCGGGACCGCTGCGGTCCAGCAGACGGACCGCGGCGGCGGTGACCGCGCCGTCGGACCGCAGCCGCAGCGGGACGTCCAGCAGGTCGGCGGCGGTGTGCAGGGCGCGCAGGTTGATGCCCAGCTCCAGCAGGCTCAGCGCGCAGCGCAGGCGGCCGTACTTGACCGGCAGGTCGGTGTGGCGCGCGGCCAGCAGCACGGTGAGGTCCCCGGGGGCGGGGAGCAGGTCCGCGAGATCGCCGTCGGCGGCCACGGTGTCCGGGAGGTCGACCAGCGCGTGCCGGTAGACGTCCAGGTAGGCGAAGGATCCGTCGGGTGCCAGCACGAAGGCGTGCACGGGGAACTTGCTGCGCACCGAGGCGATCGCGCGGTGGTCGTTGAACTGGTGGGAGGGTTCGCGCCGCTGCAGGCCGAGGGCGCAGAGCAGCAGGTGGCCCGCCAGGTCCCCCGGCGCCACTGCGGCGAGGGCGTCGGGTGGCAGCGGTTGCGGGTACCGTGCGCCGGCCAGCAGCCGGTGGGTGCCGGCCGGGAGCGGGCGTCCTTGGGCGCCGCGGGCCTGGGCCGGGGGCAGGGTCGAGGTGGTGGGTTCGGTGTCGCTCCCCGGGGCCAGCTCGGCCAGGCCGATCCGCAACGGGCCCTGGCGGTAGGCGAAGAGCCGGACATCGGTGGTCGTCGTCATCGGTGGCGCCGCCTCAGGGGAAGGGGTGGGGATCGAAGGGGAAGTCCTCGTCGCGCGGCGGCGTGCCCTGTGCGTCCGTGATGGCGGCGGCCAGCCGGGGGATCCCGGCGAGGCGCTGCTGCGCTTGGCCGAAGCACATCGGCAGGATGCCGGGGACCACGGCCTTGACGACGGACAGCCCGGCCGCGGTGTGCTCGGGCGTGGACTGGTCCACCACCACGATGCGATCCAGGCCGGCCTGCCGGAACAGCTCCGCGACGAAGCGCAGGGCCCGCGTGACGTCGCCGCGGGCGGCGCTGGTGAAGACGTCCGGCCAGCCGGGAAAGGCCTCCGCCGGGCCGACCACCGGTCCGCCCAGCATCTCCTGGATCCGGGGCAGCAGTTCGGGGTAGGCGTACCGCTTGTGGTGGTCGGGCATCTCGGCGACCAGCCAGGGGTCGGCCGTGATCGGGCGGGACGCCTCGACGTCCCAGTCCACTCCGGCGCCGACCATCTGGGACAGCTCCCACAGGCCGGCCCTGGCGGCGGCCACCGGGTCGGCACCGGACCCGGCGGCGCTGAAGCTGACGGGCATCCGGCCGTCCTCGCGCAGCGCCAGCACCCAGACCACCGGGATCGCGAGGT
The DNA here is from genome assembly GCF_042957465.1 of Kitasatospora sp. NPDC008050. NCBI lineage: Bacteria > Bacillati > Actinomycetota > Actinomycetes > Kitasatosporales > Streptomycetaceae > Kitasatospora > Kitasatospora sp. NPDC008050. Next base: position 121,948 of record NZ_JBIBIJ010000003.1, on the reverse strand, counting down.
CCACCGTGGCGACCAGGAGGTGGACCTGGTGGCCCTGGTCCTCGATCTGCCGGATCAGCAGCAGGCACTCGCGGTCGGTGATCTCCCCGGGGTCGATCCGGGGCAGTGGCCGGCGGCGGTGCCAGGCGAGCAGGAAGGCGTCCCGCTCGGCCAGCTCCAGCAGCGAGTGCAAGGTGGCCTCCTCGTAACTGCCGCCGAGTGCGCAGCCGCTGGAGGACTCGTGGAAGTAGCGCTTTCGTCCGGCGTGTTCGGGCGCCTCCGAGAGGGCGGGGTAGCTGTACTGGTAGAAGCCGAGCTCGGCCGGGACGAGCAACGGTGCGCCGCCGTCCAGCGGGTGGCCCCACACCCAGTCCATCGGGGTGTCGTCGTCCACGGGCCGCAGGCTGCTCAGCGGCGAGGCCAGCTGTCGCGCGGTGTGGTGGCCCAGCCCGGCGAGGTCGATCGCGCGCTCGCCCAACTGGCGCGCGGTGGCGTCACGCACGAGCGGGGCGACGTGCGGGTAGCCGCCGCTGCGCTCGTACGCCTCCAGGCAGCCCACGGCCTCGGCCTGCCGGTAGGTCGATCCGCGGCCGAAGCCCGCGAAGGTGGCGCCGAGCAGGCGGGTCTCGGTCATCGCCATGGCGACCGGCCGGATCCGCTGGGTCCCGAGCACCGGTCCGTAGCGGGGGTCGGCCAACGCCGCGCGCATCCGGTCCGGGTCCAGGCCGAACGGCGGCTCGCCGCGGTCGGGCAGCGGGGCGCGGGTGGGACGGGGGAGCAGTGGACGGGGCGGTGGCGGCTCCAAGGGCCGGCCGACCCGCAGGCCCGGGCCGCCCGCGCACACGGCACAGCGGTGGCTGGGTGCCACCCGGTGTCGGCGCAGGACGCCGTCGGCGGCGAGCGCGAGCAGCTCGCCGGGGGCGAGCAGCGGCCGGCTGTGCCGGAGCAGCTCGGTGAGGAGCTGCCCGAGGGCGGGCGCGTGGATCGGGGTGGCGGGCCGCGGAGTCGACGCCGGTGGCCGCGCCGGGGGAGGGGTCGGGCTGTGGGCGTGGCCGTCCGCCTCCCGGTCGGCGTCGCGGATCTGCGCGCAGCCGGCGCAGGCCGACGTACCGTCAGGGATCCAGAGCGGCCCGATCAGGACTTCCGCCGAGGTCGCCCGGACGGACAGCAGCGGGCTGCCCTGCTCGCGGGCGACGGCCAGCGCCTGCCGCTCCCAGCGGGCGTCGTAGCCTGCGGCGACGGCGACCAGCGGTTCGTGCGGTGCGTCCGGGTGTTCGTGCCAGGGCAGCTCCAGCAGGTCGGTCGGCGCGCCCGGGCCCGGCAGTATCCGCGCGCTCATACCAGGGTCACCCAGCCGCAGGCCGGTGCGAGCTCGCCGGCACTCGCGTCGTGGAACAGTTGCTGAGCCCTTGGGTGCAGCCCCATGGCCTGGGCCCGCGCGAGCAGTTGGCGCAGGCAGTCGTGCACCTGGCGGTCCGAGGCGGACTCCAGCGCCCACGTCCCGACCGGGTCCGGTGGCAGGACGGGTGCCTGCGGTGCGGTCCGCGCGGCCGCCTGGAACTGGGCGTGGGCGGTGGCGGCGAACAGGGCCGCGTAGCCGGCCGAGGCCAGGCGCGGGCCCCACTGGGTGGCCAGGACCTCGCCGGTGAGCTCGTCCGTCACACTGACCAGCTGCCAGTCCAGGCCGGTCGCCGTGTGCGGGCGCAACGCGGCGGGGACGCCGAAGAAGTCCCTCAGCAGGCCCCAGAGCGTGCGGGCGGTGATGCCCTCGACGTCCTCCCAGGCCAGCGGCGCGCCGGCGGGTCGGGCGAGGGCGTCCTGCCCGGCCTGCCGCAGCAGGCCGTCCACCAGGAGGTGGGCCGGGGTGAGCCCGGCCGCGGGAATCAGCCCGGCGTTGCCCTGCCCGGCCCACTCCTCGGTCGACTCCCGGGCCCACTCCTTGGTCGACTCCCCGGCCCACTCCCCGGGCCACTCCTCGGTCAACTTCTCGGGCCGCTCCTCGGCGGCGCGTCGGCGCAGCACGGTCAGCACGGCCGTCAGGCCGGCGGCGGCGCGGTTCTCGCCCCATCCCAGGACGTGCGGGCCCAGGGCCTCGGAGGGGGTGGCGGCCGAGGGCCCGGGGCCGGGGACCAGCTGGGCGGTGACCAGGCTGACGGGCAGCTGCGGGAGGTCGAGGTCACGGCCCCAGCGGGCGAGGCCGGTCCACCGGGCGGTGAGTGCGGCGTCGAGCTGGAACTCCCGCGCGTCGGCGGACGCCGGGGCGTCGGTGGACGCCGGGGCGGCGGGGTCGGGGTCGGGGCGCTCCGCGGGTTCCCCGAGGACCTCGGCGGGATCCAGCGGGCGCCAGGCCGGTCCGGGCTCGGCCTCCGGTACCGGAACGGGCGTGGTCTGCACCGCGTGGCCGTGCACCACCACGGCGGTGCGCGCGCCGTCCTCGATGCCGGCCAGGTGGGCCAGCACGCACTGGGCGGCCAGCGACCCGGCCAGCACCGCGCTGATCGGGCGCGGTGCCGCGGAGTCCACCCCGGTCAGCTGCCAGTCGGTGGCGCGGGCCCGTACGGCCGAGAAGGCCCGCAGCTGCGCCGGGCCGGTGCAGACCGGCCCGACCAGGGCGAGGGCCGGCCCTGCGGCCACCGGCACCACGGGAGTGCCCGGTGCCAGCAGCGAGGAGGCCGCGAGCAGGTCGAGCGGGGCGTCGACGTCGTCGATCAGCACCACCACCGTCGGGGAGGCGGCGTGCCCCGAGGAGGCGGAGAGCTCCGTGGTCTCTCCGGTGCCGTTGGCGGCCAGCCCGCGCCGCACGGCGTCGGCCCCGGGCCCGGCGCCGACCACCGCCACCCGGGCGGCGCGCACCGCGGCGAAGGCCCGGTACGGCTCGGCGCAGTTCGACTCCAGGTAGCCGAGCAGGGCGGCGTGCTCCTTGGCGCTGCGCCGGTCCGGGAGCGGGCCGTCCACCGCGTCCAGGTCGATCAGCACGTCCTGGGCGACCAGGGCGCGCACGATGTGGTCGAGGACCGGCCGGGACCGTTCGTCCCCGGTGGCCGCCACCATCTCGTCCACGCTCGTACCGTCGAGCAGGGCACCGAGCTGGTCGTCGACGACGGTGAAGAGAGCCGGCGGACCGGACAGCACGAACGAGCGCTCCCCCCGGCTCCAGTGGATCCCTTGCGGCACCGGGGCGCAGTGCGCGTCCGGACGGAGCTTCACTCGCATGACGTCCTCAACTGGAATCGGGCCCCGGCGGGGCGGTCGAACTCGATGACCCATTCGACGGCGTGGCGTCCCCGGTGGACCCCCGGCAGGGCTTCCTCCAGGTAACTGGAGGGCGAGCGGCGGTCCAGGAACCGGGGCAGCGCCCGGACCGTCAGTGCGCTGGCCAGATCGGCGTACTGCGGCTTCTGTGCCCGCTGGTGCTCCGGATAGCTGCCGCTCGCCAGCGCGCGGGCGAGGGCTGCCGGGTCGGGGCCGGTCTTGATCACGATCTCGGCCGGGACCCGGTGCACCGCCCGCCAGGCGGTGAGGTCGACCAGGTGTTCGGCCGCCCCCTCGGGGGCGGGAGCGCAGGGGAAGTCGGCCCCGGGATACCAGCGGCGGCGTTGCAGGATCACCTGGCCCACCGTCAGCCGGGGTGTGGCCACGGTGCGGTGCGGCGGGTCCGCCGCGGGGGGCTTCTCCCAGCCGAAGGAGTCGACCGCCACCGGGCTCGTGTCGGCCAGCAGCATGGCGATGCGCAGCGGGGCCGGGTGCAGCTCCTGCCAGCGCATGCCCAGCGTGACCGGGCGCACCCGCGAGCCGGCCGCGTCCAGCAGGACCAGCTCGTCCCGGACGGGGTCGTGCGCCAGCCGGATCCCGAGCCACCCCTCAGGGGTGACGGTCCGCTCCAGGAGCGGGATCCGGTGGTTGATGTTGAATCCGTGCAGCCCGCGGTCCTCGCACGGTTCGACGCCGTCCGCCGAGAAGAGCGCGGTGGCGCGCTTGGCGATCGACTCGGCTGCCCGGCCGCCGAGATCGCGGTCCGCACCGAGAAAGCGCATGCCGAGCAGGCCGTGGCCCGGGAAACAGCCGTTCAGCACCAGCCGGCTGCCGGCGACCGGCTGGACCGCCAGCCCGTAGGAGGCCGAGGAGCGCCGGAACCGCTCGGGCAGCGCGGACGCCAACTCGGCCAGCAGGCCCGGCTCCAGCGCCAGTTCCTCGGCCTGCGGCTGCTCGGCCCGGTGGCGGGCGATCCGCTCGGCGATCGTCCGCACGGCGGTCGCGCGCAGCTTCAGCAACTGGGCCGTCGAACCGTCGCGCGGGCCGTCCTCCCCGCCTGGCTCGCCGATCCGGGCCTCGCCGCATCGCAGCGCCTCGACCAGGCCGGCGGCGTGGTCGACCAGCGGGACCGAGGCGCCGGGACCGAAGCGCTCCACGAACAGGGAGCACGCCAGTGCCCGCAGCTCGTGATGGCGGTCGAAGAGCGCGGCGAACTCCGCGACACGGGCCAGGTCGCCGAGAGCCTGCCGGTGGTCACCGGCCGCGACCTCGATCGGGTCGAGCACGTAATCCTCGTTGACCCGCAGCCGGCCCGGCCGGCTGCCGCGCTCGGTCAGCCGCTCCTGCGCCGCATCCAGCCGGTTCAGCAGGGCCACCCGCTGCGCCACGGTGGCCTGGGGCAGGCGGGCGAGCGAGGTGGCCACCTCGGCCACCTGCGCGGCCGCGACCGGGTCGAGCCCGCACAGCAGGTCCCGGGCGGCCGGCAGCGGGTCCGCCGCCTGCTCGTCCAGGACCGGTCCGGGCACCAGGATCTGGGCCTCGCGCGCGGCCCGGACCATCTGCGCGGCCTCCTGGGCGGTGCACCGCAGACGATCCGCCAGCGCCCGGCTCAGCCCGGCGGGCGCGACCGGCCCCAGCGCGAGGAGGTCCAGCAGGGTCACCAGCTGAGGGGTGAGCGGGGTGGAGAGCACCCGGATCTGCGAGCCGTCGCGCCGGCGGAAGCGCACGGCGTCCTGCGTGCTGCGCAGTGAGGGGTTGCGCCGCACGGTGGGCTCCGTCCCTGCGACGTCGGTCACGGTGCCTGGGACGCCGGTCGCCGCGCCCGCGACGGCGGTCGCCGTTCCCGGGACGCCGGTCACCGCCCCCGCGACGGCGCTCACCGTTCCCGGGACGCCGGTCACCGCCCCCGGAACGCCGTCCGTCGGCAGCAGACCCTCGACCAGGGCGGAGAACAGCGCCCGGTCCAGCGAGAGGATCGCGTGCGCCCGGCGGCGCTGGAAGGTGACCCGGTCGAGCGCGGTGCCCTGCTCGGACCAGGAAGCGAAGCCGACCGCGGTGAACCGGGCCAGCGGCGAGGTGCGCACCATGGCCCGGGCCAGGTGCTGCAGAATGCCCCGCTCCGACTTCCGGTCCTGCTTGGAGGGGCGGCCGGCGGAGCGCGCGTAGCGGCGCACCGCCGCGAGGACCCCGGGCGAGCTGAGAGCCAGCGACAACTGGAAGGGCTCGGCCGCGACCGCCTCGGCCAGGGCGGCCCGTTCCTCGGCCAGGCAGCTTTCGTAGCCCGTGGTCAGCACGCTGCGAGCGAGGTCGCCGCGCTGCCGGGCCGCCAGCCACGCACTGGTCGCAGCGGGCCAACCGCGTCCGGCGGCCGACGGTTTGGGGGAGCGCTGGTTGTAGACCGCGCGCTTCAGCTCCAGGACAGGCCGCAGCTCGCGCCCGGTGGCCCTCGCCGCGAGGTCGAACAGCTCGGCGCAGGCGGCGTCGCCCAGCGCGGCGCACAGCTGCTCGGCCTCGGTCAGCGCGGTGATCGCCGCGGTCAGGTCGGCGGTGCCCAGGCGGCGGCCGGGCAGCGGGTTGACGCGCACCATGACGGTGTCCGCGAGGCCGGCCGGGCCCTGTGGGCAACCGGCCGGCAATTCTTCTGAGTGGGTGGCCTGACCTGGTCCGAATCGACTGATGGTGACTCCAGGTGTCACGCGATGCCCCGCCTCCAGTGAGCTGGAGCAAGGACACGCAGGGGCCGGCCCGGCGCTGCCGGGCAAGGGGGGACGCCTGCCTCAGGGCCAGAGGCGTCGAGGATGGGGCAGGGTCACTGGCTGCAGCAGCAGCACGAGGCGCTCGTGACGCAGGAACAGCACATGGGACCCACGACCTCCATGCCCGGCTTGCCGAGCAGGTCGTCCATGTCGTCGAGGAAGCGCGCCGTGTGGGAGGCCCGCAGCGCGGCCGTGTCCGCGGGGGCGGCGACGTCGGCGGCGTCCAGCACGGCCAGTTCGGTCAGGTCGAAGGTGGCGAAGTCAACGCTCATGGCACACCGGTCCTTTTCTGGGTTTCGCTCGGGGAACACAGGATCTCCAGGCTGCCGAAGCGCTCGGTGGAGCACTGCCGGCACTGCCGGCACTGCCGCGAAACGAACGGAAAGAGCCGCCCGGACCTGGAGTGCTTGCCATCCTCCGGCCGGAACTCGCCCCGCGGCAAGAAGATCCGGTTGCAGCAAACTGCACGGGGCGGACGGGTGAGCCGCGTTCGGAAAGTGGCAGGTTGCTGCAACGGGAAGCGGTAGCCCGCGCCGCACCCGCTGACGGCTGCTGCCGCGGGGGAGACGGGGTCGGCGCCGCGTCCGTGAAAGATAAGTTAGGAAAACTTCCTAACAACTATTGACGCGTACCCTACATGACGACGACGCTGCTACGTCAAGGAAGTTGGCCAGCCTGGACACCCGACGGCCTGGAGGCCCACCCATGCGCAGAGGCACGCTGACGACGACCGTCGCTACGGCCTGCACCGCCCTGATCATGACCCTCGCAGCTCTGCTGGCCGGGGCGCCGGTCGCCGCGGCCGGCACCGGCGCCCCCGGTCACGCCCGCACCCCCGCCGCGACCCAGCAGACCTTCCTGACCTTCTACGGCTGGTGGGACAACACGCCGCCGGGCGGCGCGATCTCCTACCCCACGCTGCACAGCACCGCCGGCGGCACCGGCACCTACGCCGACCCGATCACCTTCGCCAGCGACAAGGGCGAGATCGCGCCGGGTACCAGGATCTGGGTTCCCCGGGTCCGGAAGTACTTCATCATGGAGGACGGCTGCGACGAGTGCAGCGCCGACTGGAGCGGCAAGGGTCCCAACGGCGGACCGAAGCTCGCCCACTTCGACCTCTGGCTCGGCGGCAAGGGCGGCAGTCCGATGAAGGCCATCGAGTGCGAGAACGCGCTGACCAACTACACCGCGGACAACGCCCCATCGATGGAGCCGGTGGTCATCGATCCGCCGTCGGGTGAGCCGTACGACTCCGCGCCGATCTTCAACACCGCGACCGGTGGCTGCTACGGCGGCGCCAAACCGACCATCACCGTCGGCCCGTACAAGAACGCCTCGACGGCCACCTGTATCGACGACCCGCACAACAGTGCGAGCAGCGGCGTGCGACTGGGGATGGCCGCCTGCTCCGGCGCCGCCGAGCAGCAGTTCAGCTTCGACGGCACCTTCCTGCAGCGGAACGGGCTGTGCGCCGACATGTCCGGCGGCAGCCTGCTGCTCAAGCCGTGCACCGGCGGACCGACCCAGCAGTGGTCGGCCAATCCCAGCGGGACCATCTCGGACATCCAGACCGGCAAGAAATGCTTCCGGGCCTCCGGCAGCACGCTGACCGCCGGCAGCTGCTCGGGAACGCCCGCCCGGTGGACCGTTCCGAGTGCGAAGTCGCCGGCCTGACAACCCGGCCTGACAACCCGGCTTCACCCCCGCGGTGCGCCTCTGCGGGCGCGGTGCCGCCCGGCTGCGCGTGACAGCGGCCGGGCGGCACCGCCGTGTGTGATCGGGTCCCGGCCATCGCTGCTTCGAGGCCGAGCGCGCCGGATCCCACACGGTCGAGGTCAACAGCTCACACGTCGCGATGATCTCCCACTCCGCAGCCGTCACCCACCTCATCGAGGACACCGCTAACTCCACCTCCCACTGACCTCAAGCATGGTGACGGTCCGTCAGATTCACCCGGCGGGGCTGTCAGGAATCCCTGACAACCCCGCCGATCGGCGCAGGAGTGGTGGAGCCGCGGTCCGCTCCTTGTCGATGCCCACAGAGCTGCTGGAATCCCGGGTGGGTGCGCAGGAGTTCGGCGTACGTTCCGGTGGCGGCGGCCGTGCCGTCCGAGAGCATGACGACGGTGTCCGCGGCTTCGATGGTGGACATCCGGTGGGCGATGACGAGGAGGGAGCATTCCTTCCGGAGGTTGTGCATGGTGACCGTCAGGGCGGCTTCGTTGGCGGGGTCGAGGTGGGCGGTGGGTTCGTCCATCAGCAGCAGGCGGGGGCGGGCCAGCACCGCCCGGGCGATGGCGATTCTCTGGCGTTCGCCGCTGGACAGGCGTACCCCGCGTTCGCCGACCTCGGTGTCGAGCCCTGCCGACAGGCGGTTCACCTTCTCGGTGAGGTTGACGAGGTCGAGGATCTGCCACAGCTTGTCGTCGGTGGCGTCCGGGGCGGCGTAGCAGAGGTTGTCCCGCAGGGTGCCGTGCAGGATCGGGCAGTCCTGTTCGACCCAGCCGATGTGTGAGCGCCATTCTCTGAGGCCGAGGTCCGTGGCGGGCTGCCCGCCGATGCGGATGCTGCCGCTCCACGGCTCGTAGAACCGGTTGACCAGTGCGAAGGTGGTCGACTTGCCCGCCCCGGACGGGCCGACCAGGGCGACGAGCGCGTGGGGAGGAACGGTGAGTGACAGTCCATGGAGGATCGGTGTGTCGGGGCTGTAGCCGAACCGCAGATCGCGAATCTCCAGTGAAGGGGCCGAGGTTGGGTTCCGGGGCGGTTGCCGCCACGGTGTGCTGCGGCTGATCGTGGCGGTGCCGGCGTCCTCGGTGGGGAGCGCGTAGGCCTCTTGGATGCGTTCGGTGGCGCCTTTGGCCCTGTTCACCGAAGCGATACCCGCCATCAGTTCGGTGACGGGTCCGGTGAGCTGGGTGGCGTACAGCAGCATCGCCACGAGCGCGCCGAGCGAGAGGGCTCCTTGGTCGACCCGGGCCGCGCCGAGCAGCAGGACCAGGACGAAGGCGGCGTTGATGGCCAGCTGAGCCGTGGGGGCGATCACGGCCGTGAGCTTGGCGCCGCGCACCGCGGCGTCGTAGGCGCGGTGGGCCAGTGTGCTGAGGTGGTCGATCTCTCGTTGTTCGGCGCGGTTGGCCCGCACGGTTCGCAGGGCCGACAACGCTCGTTCCAGTCCGGCCGACATCGCGCCGACGGCGGTCTGCTGCGCCGTCGACGAGCGGCCGATTTCCGCCGACAGTCTGTTGATCACGACGCTGCACGCGAGTAGCACTCCCAGGATGAGCAGCATCAGGACCGGGTCCATCACGAACATGGCGGCGACGCTCCCCAGCGCGACGCACAGGTTGGTGGCGATCTGGACGCAGACGTGCGTCAGCGCCTCGCGCAGGACGACCACGTCCGTCGAGGCGCGCGCCATGAGGTCGCCGACCCGCAGGCGGTCGAAGGCATGCATGTGGACCCGCAGCAGGTGCGAGGTCAGTCCGATCCGCATGCCCAGGACGAATCGCTCGCCTGTGCGTTCCAGGAGGAAGGCGGCGAAGGCGCTGCTGAGCGCCTGGGCCAGCAGTAGCAGGACGAGGACGGTGACGGGGTGAAGGAGCGGGCGGTGCGCGGTGAGTGCGTCGACCACTGCCTTGGCGGCCAAGGGCTGCATGATGCCCACGGCGGCTGCGGTCAGGGTGAGGAGCAGGGCGGCGCCCAAGGGGCGACGCTGCCCCTGGGTCAGGGGCCACAGCTGTCGAAGCATCGTGTGCGCGGTTCCGTTTCGAGCCCGTCGCCCGGGGGCCGTGACGACGAGCGTGCTCAGGGTGGAGCGACCAGCATCCTGCGGGGCGCCGCGGGCTGGGCCCGGGGGGTCAGCCCGCCTCCACCAGTCCGGATGACTGGAGTTGTGCGGTCATCGCCGTGAGGTCCTGGTGTGCTTGGGCCGGTGCGATGTCGAAATGGGCCGCGAACTCTTCGACGACCTGATCCAGGGTGTGGCCGTCCAGCAGGCGCTGCAGTGCGTAGGCGCCGGTCTGGTTGAGCTGCCAGTAGTGCCCGGTGCGCTGGCTCAACAGCACAGCGCCGTCGTCCGTGTCGGTGGACACCGTGTGGGTGGTCAGGCGGAGCGTCATGTGGCCCTCCGGGCGTGGTCGTGACGCGGGTCGGCCATCAGGCGGTACGCGTCGGCTGTTTGGGGGCGACGGTGAGCAGTGGCCGGAAGTAGCCGTCGGGGTAGGGCTCGTCGATAACCCGGCCTTCGGCTTCGATCCAGGCGTGGGCGGCGAACGGTGTTGTGCGCACGCCGGCCTGCCACGTGGGCCAGACGCCCTTGAACCGGCACAGTACGGCCGCGGCGATCGACCGCTGCAGGCAGTTGTGGACGGCGCAGCGCAGGCTGACCGCGACGACTGCGGTGCGGGCCGCGGATGCCTGGGCGGCCGTGCCCGGGCGGGCGCCGGTGCTCAGTGTCCCGAGCACGGCACGCAGATGCCTGGGTGGCAGTTTGGCCAGTGGCCGGGCGATGGCCACGGCGGTCAGCGGCAGCAAGCGCTGGTGCAGGGGCGGCCGGGTGCGGGGCTGGAGCGCGCAGGGCGGACTGGTCACGGCGTCTCCTCGAGGTCGGGCGCGCGGCGCGGTTGGCCGGCGCCGCCGCGGGCGGGGCCGGCGAGTGCCGGCGGGACGGCGGGACGGGATGCGATCTCACGCAGCCACAGTTCGGCGCCGATCGTCGCCTCCAGCTGGGCGGACCAGACGTCCCCGGTGTGCGGTGGTGTGATCAACGTGGTCCGCAGCTTGCTCAGGTCGATCAGGCCGCGGCGCGCCAGCAGCGAGTCGGCGAACAGGTCCAGCAGGTCGGGAACGTGCTGCCGCAGGGCGCGGTCGACAGGCTCCTCGCAGTCGCCCTTGGTGGTCCGGTTCAGGATCACCTCGGGCACGAGGCCCTGCATCGCCGTAGCCAGCACCGGCTTGTACCGCCAGGGGCTGTAGCGCTCATGGGGAAGGACCGACAACACAGCCTCGACCACCCGGTCATCCAGGTAGGGCAGTTCCAGCGGAAGCCCCTCGGCGGCGTAATCACGGCAGAGCAGCCGGAGCACCGGACCCGCGCTGCGCAGGGCGGTGAGGGCCTCGTGCTGTCCCCGGTCCGGTGCCAGGGGGGCGACCTGATCCGCCACGTCGTGGAAGACGGTCTGCGTGGTCCTCACCGCGTCCCGCGTGGCCCACGGTGTCGCCGGGATCCGTTCCCCCCAGCCGAGGGCCGGGGTCCGGGGCAGCGGCGTGCTACGGGCGAGGTCGTCGGCACATCGCCGCCACCACGCGCCGAGGTCTCCCCCGCTCAGCAGCCCGGCCAGGCTGGGCACCAACGGCCAGCAATGCAGCGCCCGGTGGGCACGCAGCTGCCGCCAGGCGGTCACAGGCCGGCGGCGAAAGAGCGTGCGCAGGTAGGCGGCACCTCCGGTGAACAGTTCATCGGCCCCGTGCCCGGCCAGGTGCCGGGTGGCGCCGTGCTCGACCAAGTGCTGGATCCCGAAGCGGATCGCGTTCATCCCCCGGGTGGTAGCCCGTGGGGCCTCCGTATCGATCGCCCAGTACGGCGGGGCGAACACCGGTGGAGCGTCGGTGTCCGGCACGGTCAGGTGCTCCGCGCGCGCCAACAGGCGTGCGGCTCGGCCGGCGTAGAACGGATCGTCGTTGATCACACTGCCGCCGGTCCAGCAGAAGGTCAACAGGTCGGGACTGTGTTCGGCGGCGAGAAAACACAGCGAGGTGGAATCCATGCCGCCCGACAGGTCGGCGGACAATCTGCCCTGCTGCGGGCGCCGCTGGGCCACCGCCTCCCGCAGGCTCTCACGCACCACGGCTGCCCCCTGCGACAAGGGGAGGTTCGGCTCCGGCGGTTGCCACCAGCGCACCGATCGGGCGGCGCCGTCGCCGGGGATCACGAGACAGGAGTCCGCGGCCACCTGGTGCACGCCGCGCCACCAACTGCGCTCACCCAGCGGTGTGAAGAGCATCCCGTAGGTCACGCTCGCTGCGACCAGGTCCTCATCCGGCTCCGCATCGATCATTGCGGCCAGCACGTCGGCTCGGTCGCTGGCGATCGGCACATCGTCCAGACGGGCGGTGAACACGCAGCGGGTCCCGGTGACGGTGCCTTGGAACCGCACCTGTCCGTGGACCGACGCCACCACATGGGTGTTGCCAGGAAGGCTGCGGGCCAGCGTGTCCAGGTCCGGCAGGTCGCGCACCGATGAGACCAGTGACTCAAGACGACCCGGCGTGACCGGGCTCAGGCCGAACACCGCCACCCGGACCGGGCCCGCGGCGGACACCACCAGGTCCTCCGGCGCCCACGAGCCGGCGAGCCATGGCCGCCCGGACGCATGGGCCACCATCTGCGGTGCTTCGCCGCCGATCTGACGGTGGGCCCAAGCACCGCCCGGAGAATCCGGAAAGACCACGAGGTGGTCGTTGAGCGACTGCACCTGCCTCACCCCCCAGGTATCACGGCGGCATCCGCACCACCGTCGTTTCGATCACGCCGTACACGTACTGGTCCCCGTGCCATCCGGCTGCCCCGTCAGGGCTCGATCGATCGGCGCTTCTCCCCAGAACCGTGCACCACCAGGGAAGGCCACACAACTGGGAAAGGGCGATTGCCCATCCAGATCACGCCATCTCTGTGGCGGTAGGACCAGGTCACTTCCGTCCCGACAATATGCAGATGCCAAGAATTCCGCACGTGATTCCGAGCACTCCTGCTCGGACTGTTTCCTGTCGTGATCAACATCTCAACCGAACTGACCCGGAAACGTTTCGCTTGCGATCTATCTGCATGGGCGTGAAGTCGACTCACAATGGCCAAAATTGGTTTATCCGAGTGGACACCCTGGACGAGAACCGGCCCAATGGTGTGACGCCATGCCAGGCTTCGACCTCGATGCATTGGAGAGCACCGTGACCAAGAACCAGCAGCTGCCCAAGCGTTACACGCCGCCCACGGCCGCCAAGGTCGGCGACTTCAGCAAGGACACGGACGGCACCATCTACACCCTGAAGGACGCGACGACCCTGGGCTTCAAGAAGCCGCGCTGACCTCGCTCCTGCAGAACAGCCCGTCGGCTCTGCCGACGGGCTGTTCTGCTCGGCCGGGGCCTGTCCAGCCAACGGCTCTGTCGCACGGCCGGGCCGGCCGTGCGGTCAGCGGTTGCCCGTCCAGACGATCCGGTCGGCGAAGCCGCCCCGCTCGCCCGCCTTGGCTTCGCGGATCATCTCCAGCTGGTCCGCGTCGACTCCGAGGTCAGCGGCGAGCGCGCGCACGACTTCCAGCACGTCCGCGAGTTCCCCCGGCGCCGATTCCTCGTCCGCGTCCAGGAACTCGGCTACCTCCTCGCCGAGCTTGTCCCGCAGCCTGTCGCGGTATTCCTCCGGGTCCGCGGTGTAGGTGACCGGCTCGGCCCCGTCCTGTCGGATGATCTGCGGAATCCGGTCCCGCACCAATTTGCCGACCTTGCTGTAGCGGTCCACCGGTTGTTCTCCCGCGTCTGTCGCCGTGAGGCGGTCGCCGGATGCCGCCCTCATGTCGACGCAGCTTAGAGGGTCCGGCAGTAGGGGGCCGGACCCTCTAACTGATCGTTTCAGAATGAGGTCTTGGCCTTACCTCTCGGCCGACACTGGGACGGCGCTCCGCGGCGAGACGGAACCGGTTGTTCTGCCTGCGCGTTGGCTCGACAGGACTTTGGGGGAGAACCTTGTTGAGTTTGAGCTTCCCGCCGGCGCAGGCGGTCGGACGCGGGGCGGCCTGGTACCGCGGGGACTGCCATGTCCACTCCGTCCACTCGGACGGGGAACTCACCCCGGCAGAGTTGGCCGTTCGGGCACGTGCCGCCGGGCTCGACTTCATCGCGACGACGGAGCACAACTCGGCTGCGGAACCCGGTGCGTGGGGGCATCTGGCCGCCGATGACTTCTTGATTGTTCTCGGTGAGGAAGTGACCACGAAGACCGGGCACTGGCTCGCGCTCGGCCTCAATCCCGGCGAGGCCATCGACTGGAACCACCAGGCCAGGGACGGGCTGATCGGCCAGTGCCTGGACCAGGTCCATCGAGTAGGGGGCCTGTGCGTGGCGGCGCACCCGCATGCGCCCTACCCGTCGGGCGACTTCATGTTCCCTTTCCGGGGCTTCGACGTGGTGGAGGTGTGGAACGGGCTGTGGACTTCGGACCGGCCCTGGAATGCTGACAATGAGGCGGCCCTGGCGGAATGGGGGCGGAGCCTCGCGGTGGACATCAACGCGGGCTCGTGGCGGCCGGCGATGGGCAACAGCGACACCCACTTGGAGGGGCAGATCGGCATCCCTCACACCGTGGTCTTCGCCGAGGAACTGAGCACCGAGGCGGTCCTGGCCGGAATCCGTGCGGGCCGCAGCTGGATCGCCGAGTCGGCGGACGTGGACGTATCGTTCACCGCCGATGCCGATGGTCGCGTTGCCGGGGTTGGAGAACAGCTCGCGACTCATGGTGGGCAGGTCGAAGTGCAGGCAGCAGTACGAGGTGTGCCGGTGGGGACCGTCAGCTTCCACACGGATCGAGGGAAGGTTCACCGGGCATCCCTCCCCGGTGATGGGGCGGGTGTGGTGCAGTGGAACACGACGTCGGAGGCCTCGGCGTTCGTCCGTATCGAGGTCCGCCATCCCAACGGGCACGTCGCCGCACTCACCAATCCGATCATCCTCACCTGACCGCTTACTTCACCCTGCGGTCCGGAGGCGACGGAGGCAGATGAGGCTGCAGGCCAGTTCGAGCAGGCCCTGATGGAGGTCGGCGCGTCGTTCGTAGCGGATGCGGAGTCGTTTGAACTGGTGCAGCCAGGCGAAGGCGCGCTCGACCACCCAACGGACCTTGCCCAGTCCGGAGCCGTGGGCGACGCCGCGTCGGGCGATCACCGGCTTGATGCCGCGCTTCCACAGCAGGCGGCGGTACTTGTCGTAGTCGTAGCCCCGGTCGGCATACAGACGCTGGGGCTTGCGACGCGGGCGTCCCCGCAGTCCCCGGATCGGTGGGACGGCGTCCAGCAGCGGCAGGAGCTGGGTGACATCGTGGCGGTTCCCGCCGGTGAGCGTGACGGCCAGCGGTGTGCCGTGACGGTCGACGATCACATGATGCTTGGAGCCGGGGCGGGCACGGTCGACGGGCGATGGGCCGACGTGATCCCCCCTTTGAGAGCCCGGACGTGTCACCCGTCAACGGCGCAGTCGTCCAGGTCCAGCAGGTCCGCTCGCCGCAGCTCGGCCAGCAGTGCAGCGTGCAGGCGGGGCCACACGCCAGCCTCGGTCCAATCCCGCAGACGGCGCCACGCCGTCACCCCAGAACAGCCCACGGTCTCGGCCGGAACGTCCCGCCAGGCGACGCCCGTCCGCAGCACGAACAGCACCGCCGCGAGCGCTGCCCGATCCGGCACGCGCGGGCGTCCGGGGTGTCGACGACGACGCTCGGGAGCGGGCGGCAGCAGCGGAGCCACGCGCTCCCACAGGCCGTCCGGAACAAGATCAGCACTCATTCGCACAGCCTGCCGACCAAGATCGCCAAGCGCAAGGTTGTGGGCTCAACTCATTTTGAAACGATCAGTAAGGGAAGGCGCCTCACACTCGCCATGCGAACCGCCAATCCCACCCGGGAGCGGGCGACCGGAGTTGCTCCCGCGATGGCGGTGCCGGGCCGTGCTCAGTTGATCGGGTCACACACCCTGGTACCGGTCAGGGCCGAGGTCAGGCAGCCGGTCAGCTTGCCGCTCAGGCCTACGTAGACCAAGGTCTTGTGGGGGCTGAGGGTTGCCGGTCCTTCGAGCAGGATTCCGCTGGTCGAGTCGAAGATGCTGAGGTAGCAACCGCCGTTGTCGGTGAGCGCCGACTGGACGACCAGGCTGCCGTTCATGGATTCCACCAGCACCGAGCAGCTGCCGTTGGTGATGGGCGTGCCGCCTGTCGTTACCGCCTGGGCCGAGGTTGTGGCGCCCAAGCCGAGCGCGGCTGCCGCGAGCGCGACGGCCACTGCGCGTCCGGCGGTTGTGGTGAATCGCACGGTATTCCTCCAGTGACGAGGTCCGGCCCCGGACTCGACGCCGGGGTGGGGATCGAATCGCGGGCGTACTTCGATAGCGTCATCGTCCGGGCACAGCCGGGTGGTTGGGTTCGCGCTATGCCCTCGCGCTATGCCCTCGCGTTACGCCCTCGCGGCAGTCGAGCGGCGGGAGCGGACCCGCGAGGGCCCGCGCCCGCCTCACTCACCGCACCCTGGTCAGTTGATCGGACCGCAGGCCCAGGTGTTGTTGTTGGCCGTGTCAATCAGGCACGCCTCCAGGCTCTGGCCCGGACCGTCGTACCAATACGGTGACTCGGCTCCGCTGGTGGTCGGCTCGCCGGGCTCCCAGGCCCAGGCGTTCCGGTCGAAGACACCGAACAGGCAGTGGCCGGGGTTGGCGGTCGGGTCGATCGCCATGTAGTCGTGGCCGTCGCCCCCGAGCTGGATGATCTCCGTCGCCGCACAGCCACCGGTGCTGAACGGATAGGGGCCCTCGGGAACGGCCTGGGCCGAGGACGCGGTCCCTATCCCGATCCCGGCCATCGCCACCGCGGCGATCACGGCAGCCGTGGCGCGCTTCCTGGTCCTGGTGAATCGCATGGAACTCCTCCAGTGAGTCGGTTGTGCCCCGGAGTCGGTACCGGGGCACACCCCGCACCTCAGCAACCGGCGGAACGCGAAACAACTGGTCGAGCACCGTCCCGGACGCTCTTGGACGCTCCCGGACGGCATCGGACGCCCCCGGCCCCGGCCCGCCGCCGTCATCGGCGACAAGGGCTGCTGCTCGAAGGAGGTACGCGTCCGGATCCGGCGCCACCGCAGCACCCGCACGATCTCCGAGCGCAAGGACGTGAGGTGCCGCGCACGGCCTCCGGCTGCCTCCCACAACGCCGCCGGTCCTTTGGGTAGTTCGTCCCGTCTGAGGGGTTCCGAGGGGTGGGGCTGCCCCCACCCCGGGCCCGGGTGGTGGCTCCATCGCAGGGCGCGGGGTTCCTCCCTAGCGTGGCTGTCGCACCGCCGTTCGCGGTGCGGTTGTCAGTTTGCGAGGGGGCAATACATGCGTACCAGAAACCCACGTCGCACAGGTGCCGTGGTGCTCGTCGCTGCGATGGCCGCGCTGGCGTGCGCGCCCGCGGCCGGCGCGGTCGCCGCCGAACCGGGCTCGCTGCAGGGCGAGGTGAACGCGATCAAGGGCACCGGCAGCGTCGGCGTGGTGGCCGAGTCGACCGGCCCGCGTGGCCACCGCTTCGCCACCGCGGGACAGGCCGACAGCAGCACCGGTGCGCCCGCAGAGCGCTACGACGCCTTCCGGATCGCCAGTGCCACCAAGAGCTTCACGGCCACCGTGCTGCTCCAACTGGCCGGCGAGGGACGGCTGTCGCTGGACGACAGCGTCGAGCACTGGCTGCCGGGCGTGGTCTCCGGCAACGGCAACGACGGCAGCAGGATCACCATCCGCCAACTGCTGCAGCACACCAGCGGGATCTACGACTACACCGCCGATCTGCCCGTGTTCGCGTCGACGGCGGGCTTCCTGGCCGACCGGTTCGCCAGCTACACCCCGGCGCAGCTGGTCGCCGTCGCCATGCGGCACGCGCCGTACTTCGCCCCCGGTGCCGGCTGGAAGTACTCGAACACCAACTACATCCTGGCCGGCATGATCATCGACCGGGTCACCGGGCACACCTGGCAGGACGAGGTCACCACGCGCATCATCCAGCCCCTGGGGCTGCGGCACACCAGGGTACCGGGCACCGACCCCTTCATCTCAGGTGCGCACCTGCACGGCTACTCCAACTTCGGGTCCGGCCCGACGGTCGACGTCACCGCGCTCAACCCGACCGTGGGCGACGCCGCCGCGGAGATCGTCAGCACCACCGCGGATCTGACCACGTTCTACACCGCGCTGATGCGCGGCCGACTGCTCGCCCCGGCCCAACTGGCCCAGATGGAGACGACCGTGCCGGCCCCCATCTGGCCCAACGCGCGATACGGCCTGGGCCTGTGGTGGGTGCCGCTGTCCTGCGGCGGCGGCTACTTCGGCCACTCCGGCGGCGCTCCCGGCTACAACACGCTCGCCGGTGCGACCCCCGACGGCCGGCGAGCAGCCGTGGTCGCCAGCACCGGGGACGGCGATGCGGACAGCCAGTCGGCCCTGGACACCCTGCTCGACCAGCAGCTGTGCCAGGCGGGCCGGTGACCGACGACCGGTGCGTGTGTGTGCCTGGCGCGAAGCGTCGACACCACAGGCCGGACCGGCTGCGGCAAGTCCGCGGCCCAGGATGCCCGTTCGGCCGAGGTCAGGCAGTGGTGGGCAGGTCGCTCGGCGGCCAGGACGCGGGTGAACCCGTCCACGGCGAACTCCGGCGTCGTCGGCGCCCTCCTCGCCGGCTACGCCGCGCGCTCGGCGACGCAGTGACCTCAGGACTCACCATTAATGAGTCGTCAGGGTAGTTGAGTTGCGAAAGTATGGCGGTATGCGCATCCTCGGCCTCGTCTTCGCGGGCACGTCCACGCCCCATCGCTCTCAGATGGCCGCCTTCCTCGGCAGCACCTTGGCATTGCCCCGTGTCCAGGTGGACGGTGTCGAGGCCGACGTGTTCGCACTGCCCGACGGGTCGACCTTCGCCGTGGCCTCGCCCGGCGGGATGGGGGATACGCCACGGTCCGTCGGCTTTCTCGTGGACGATCTCGACGCTGCGGCGGCAGGTCTGCGCGAAGCGGGCGTCGACGTAGGGCCGATTGGTGAGAACGAACGTGAGCGGTACCTGCACTTTCGCGCTCCGGACCGCGAGCTCTACGAACTGGTGGAACGCAAGGCCGACATCGCGTGACCTCAGGAGACCGGGGTCGGGTCCCGCCAGATGTCCATCGGAACGGCGCGGACCGCGCGTCCGTCCGGGTCGAGGATCCGGCCCATCCGTTTCACGGTGCGCAGCGACACGCGGCGCTCGGCCACCCGCAGGTCGGGGAACCTGCGGGCGAGAGCGGTTTCCAGCCGCTGAACGTCGGCGAGGGAGCGCTGCCAGACGGAGAGGATGAGGTTGTGCGCGCCGGTGACGGAGACGCACAACCGGATCTCGGGGAGTCTGGCGAGCTGGGGGCCGACCTCGTCGAGCCGGTCCGGGGGAAGGTCGGCCCGGAAGGTCGCCAGGACCGGCCGGCCGGCGTCGCGGGCGGCGATCTCGCAGCGGAAGCGGATCGCGTCGGTGGCGGCCAGCCGGTCGAGGCGGCGGCGCAGCGTGGACGGGCTGAGCCCGGTGGCGGCGGCCAGCTCGGCTTGGTCGAGGCGGCCGTCGACGCCCAGTCTGATGAGCAACTCCCGGTCTTCTTCCCGGACTTCAGCTCGTGCTCTGGACGGTGGCCCGTTGCCCGCCAGGTGATCGTCGTGCAGTTCCACGCGCTGGGCGGGGTCCAGTGAGTCCAGTCGCCAGCGGATCCCCTCGGCGTAGAAGCCGGTCGCCAGGTGGACGCGGGCGGCGTTGACCCCGGGGAGTCGGCCGAGCCGTTCGGCGGTGTACCGGGAGACCATCGCCAGGTCGGTGAAGGCAGCGGTGACGACGAGGTCGCAGCCCTGGGAGAAATGTTCGATGCTCATCACGTGCGGGTCCTCGGCCAGGTCGTCGGCGATCTGCCGGAGCCGGTCGGGAGCGCAGTCGAGGTCGATGTAGGCGACGCACCCGCGGTCCTCGGGGTGCGGCAGACCGTAGGCGGTCACCCAGGCGATTCCGGCCTCCGAGAGTCGGTGCCAGCGGCGGGCGGCGGTGACCGGGCTGATCCCGAGGGTCTGGCCGAGCAGTGACCAGGGTGCCCGGGGCCGCAGCTGCATCGCGTTCACCAGGGCGAGGTCCAGCTCGTCCACTGTCACCTCGGCGCCGGTCACCGTCGACTACCGGTGGATTCGTTCATGAGAGGGCCTCCTCGTGCCACGATCCTGCGAAATCGCGGGAAACTCCCGCTGCAAGATCCAGAATCACCGAACAAGATCGCTCTGCACAACTTCCCGCCGCACGCGGGTCCGATGGAGGTACCTGTGTCCCTGCACGACGACGCTCTCGGGCTGGCCCCGGAGCTGGTCCGGCTCCGCCACGACCTGCACCGGTTCCCCGAGCTGGGCCTCGCCCTCCCGCGCACCCAGGAGCGGGTGTTGCAGGCCCTGGACGGGCTGCCGCTGGAGGTGAGCCAGGGCTCGGCGCTGAGTTCGGTCACCGCGGTACTGCGCGGCGGGCGACCGGGGCCGGCCGTGCTGTTGCGCGCCGACATGGACGGCCTGCCGGTCGCCGAGAAAGCCGCACTACCGTTCGCCGCCGACAACGGCGCCATGCACGCCTGCGGACACGATCTGCACACCACCATGCTCGCGGGAGCCGCTCACCTGCTGGCCGCACGGCGCGAGCAGCTCCACGGCGACGTCATCTTCATGTTCCAGCCCGGCGAGGAAGGCTTCGACGGAGCCGGCGCCATGCTGGCCGAGGGGGTGCTGGACGCGGCGGGCAGGCGCCCGGTCGCCGCCTACGCCTTGCACGTGGCGTCGGCCATGCCGCACGGGGAGTTCAGCTCCCGGCGCGGACCGATCCTCGCCGCTTCGGATGCGCTGAACGTCACCGTCCACGGCGCGGGCGGCCACGGCTCGGTGCCGCACCGGGCCAAGGACCCCATACCCGCGGCCTGCGAGATGGTCACCGCCCTGCAGACCATGGTGACCCGCCACTTCGACGTGTTCGATCCCGTGGTGGTCACCGTCGGGCTCCTCCAGGCCGGTACCCAGCGCAACATCATCCCCGAGACCGCCCACTTCGAGGCGACCGTGCGCACCTTCTCCGCCGAGGCGCAGGCCAAGGTCGCCGACATCTCGGTGGAGCTGGTCAGGGCCATCGCGGCCGCCCACGGCCTGCGGGCCGAGGTCGAGTACCTCCCCGGGTACCCGGTGACCGTGAACGACGGGGCCGAGACCGACTTCCTGGCGGACACCGTCCGGGAGGCCTTCGGCGAGGAGCGCTTCCAGACGATGCCGAACCCGATGACCGGAGCGGAGGACTTCTCCCGGGTGCTGGATGCCGTTCCCGGCTCGTTCGTCTGGCTCGGCGCCGCCCCGAAGGGGACCGACCCCGACAACCTGCCGCTCAACCACTCGCCCTACGCGGAGTTCGACGACGCGGTGCTCGCCGACGGCGCCGCGCTCTACGCCGAACTCGCCACCCGCCGGCTCGCCGCCGGCGATCTCGCGGCCTGAACCCCCTTACACCGAGGAAGAGACGATCAAGCACATGACCGAACCGCGCGACGTGGTCGAGCAGCAGATCATCGCCTACAACAGTCACGACATCGACGCCTTCGTCGCCACCTATGCCGAGGGCGTCGTGATCCGGCGGCGCGACGGCAGCAGCCTGCAGGGCCGGCAAGCCCTGCGTGACCACTACACCGGGCAATTCGCCAAGGGCCGCTGCCGGGCCGAGATCCTGGGACGGCTCGGCGAAGGCGACTGGGTGGTCGACCACGAACTCGCCCACGGCGTGTCCGACGATCCGATCCGCACCCTGGTGGCTTACCGGGTGCGAGAGGGGCTGATCGACCGCGTCGACTTCCTCGGCTGAGGAGCGCAGGAATCCAGCTGGAGGAGACCTGCTCCGTGGGACGAGGGATCGTGCTCCGCTGCCGGGTACTGCCGGGGCCGCTGGGTGCTGCCGGGTACTGCCGGGGCCGCTGGGTGCCGCCGGGTGCTGCCCGGGAGCTGTTCGGTCAGCGGACGGCCGAGGCGCCGGGCGCGGGCCGGAGCGGGGCGCTCCGCAGCGTTCTGGAGGCGGTGAGGAGGACCATGGCAGCCATGATCAGGAGGGTGCCCTCCACGGCGACGCTGATCAGGGCCAGGGGTTCGGTCCAGTTGCCCTTGTCGTCGCTGTAGTCGGGCAGGCCGGGGCCCCGGGAGAGGACGAAGCCGAGCAGGGGGCCGAACGCCACCGCGGCGGCGAGCAGCCAGTCGAGCGGGTAGGCGTTGCCGCGGGCGACGCGCGGTCGGGCGCCGGCGAGGAGCAGGACCGCACAGATCACCCCGGTCACCTCCAGCACGTAGTAGCCGACGCCGACGTAGTGCGGTGTCTTGTCACCGGGAAAGCCGCCCTGGTCCTGGACATGGATCCAGGACACCGCCAGGCAGAGCAGCGCGGCTGCCGCGCGGGGGAGTGAGCGGGCACGGGGGACGGCGGGCAGGGGCATCGGAGCCTCCGGGGCAAGGGGGGAGGAAGCAGGGCACGCGCGGGCAGCAATGAGCCGGGCGCAGCGGTGGACCCGGCGAAGCCCGGACGGGGCGTCGAAATATCGTCGCGGGAAGGCGACTTGACGTTGCCCGGTCAATGCTGACGTCCGGTCAGCAGAATCGCCATGTTCCTGTCTGCTGAGATTCCTCTGAATCGCCATCGACCGGTCGACTCGTGCCATGACCAGCAGGCTATGGAGCGAGCGAGGAGAAGGTCACCCTCGGTAGCGACACTTCGCCCGTATGGAGCACCGGCCCATCGTTCGAGCTCGAAAACGCGGCCCTGGGGCCATCGGCGTACCGTGGGAGAAGGCGCCGGGAGGTCTTTCGATGACCCAGGAAGCAACCACGGTCGAAGCAGACACCGTCGAAGCAGTCACCGTCGAAGCAGTCACCGTCCAAGCAACCACGGTCGCCGACAGCGTGCGGCGACAGACACCCGAACAACGGGCTGCCCGTGGCAAGGCGGCTCGCAGGGCCGTGCCCCGCTCGAGCCATGCGCGGTTCGAGCCCGGGGCGGGTCGGCCCGATCCGGTGGATGTTCTGGAGGGCCAGTCGGCCGCGAGGGTGCCGGAGCTTGTTCCGATCCGCTACGGACGGATGATCGAGTCGCCGTTCCGCTTCTACCGGGGCGCCGCCGCGATCATGGCCAGTGACCTGGCCACCACGCCGAGTTCCGGGATCAGAGCCCAACTGTGCGGTGACGCCCACCTGTTGAACTTCCGGCTGCTGGCCTCGCCGGAACGGCACCTGCTGTTCGACATCAACGACTTCGACGAGACGCTGCCCGGCCCCTGGGAGTGGGACGTCAAGCGCCTGTCCACCAGCCTGGTGATCGCCGGGCGCGCCAACGGTTTCACGGACGCGGAGCGCGCCGCCATCGTGCTGGCCACCGTGCGGTCGTACCGCGAGTCGATGTTCCGCTATGCGGGTCTGGGCAATCTCGCCGTCTGGTACGCCCAGGCCGACATGGAGAAGGTACAGGCCCTGGAGGCCGGGCAGTTGGCGCAGGGAGAGCGCCGACGCATGTCCAAGGCGATCGCGAAGGCGCACAGCAGGGACAGCCTGCAGGTGTTCGACAAGCTGACCGAGGTGGTCGACGGCCGACGCCGGATCCACGCCGACCCGCCACTGCTGGTGCCGATCGCCGACCTGCTCCCCGGCGCCCAACGGGATGCGCTGGAGGCTGAGTTCCGCGAACTGCTCGAACGCTACGGACGCACCCTCCCGTCCGACCGCAGGTCGCTGCTCGGCCAGTTCCGGATGGTCGACATCGCCCGAAAGGTCGTCGGTGTCGGCAGCGTCGGGACGCGTTGCTGGATCATCCTGCTGCTCGGCAGGGACGACGAGGACCCCCTGTTCCTGCAGGCCAAGGAGGCGGACCGGTCCGTGCTCGCCCCCTACGCCGGCGAAAGCGAGTACCCGACCCAGGGGGAGCGGGTGGTGGCCGGTCAGCGGCTGATGCAGGCCGCCAGCGACATCTTCCTCGGCTGGGAGCGGGTCCACGGCATCGACGGCCGCCAACGCGACTTCTATGTCCGGCAGTTGCGCGACTGGAAGGGCGTCGCCATGCCGGAGCTGATGGCGCCGACCAGCCTGCGGCTGTTCGGTGAGCTCTGCGGCGCCACGCTCGCCCGCGCCCACGCGCGCTCCGGGGACCGGATCGCGATCGCCGCGTACCTGGGGCGGAGCGATGCCTTCGACCGCGCACTCGCGGCGTTCGCCGAGAGTTACGCCGACCGGAACGAACGTGACCACCAGGCCCTGGTCGACGCGGTCCGCACCGCGCGGGTCACCGCCGAGCGGGTGGACGCCGCCCCCTGACCCGGGACCGCCCGCGCAGCGACGTGTCCGCCGCTCGCCACTGTCGTAGGCGCGTAGGCGCCGCACGTGGAGGTCTCGACGCCGGGCGCCTGCCGACCGCGCCGTCCACCAGGGCGGGAGTGTCCAGCTGATCGACTGCCACCAACTCGCCGACGCCGACACGGATTCACCCGGATCGAGTGAGACCTGGCGGGACACGCCGAGCAGCCCGGCGAGCCGCTGCCAGGATCGGGGACCGCACCAGCAGCCCACCTCGTTCCGCCGAGTGCCGACCGGTACCTCTGCTCATCGAGCACGTCAACCCGCCTGTCGGCGAAGGCGCATCCGCCGCACCCTCGCCGGGCGATCCGGGCTGCCCACGCCCAGCAGCAGCCGACCGAGGGAGCAATGTGTCCGAGCACAGCGTGACCGCACAGGATCAACCCACCGACGCCGAGCCCGAGGCCGAGCCCGAAGCCGCACCCGACGCCGAACCCGAAGCCGCACCCGACGCCGAACCCGAAGCCGCACCCGACGCCCAGGAGCACGCGGAGGAGTTCCGGGCCCGCTTCCCGGGCAACTACCGGGCCAACGCCGAGCAGTCGATGTCCGTCCTGGCGATGCTTCGCCGACTGCCCCAACTCGTCCGCCGCGCCCTGTCCCTGGCCTGGGCCGCGGACCGGACGGCCACCGCCCTGCTCCTGACCTGCCAGCTGCTGTCCGGCGTGTTCGGGGCGCTCGCGCTGTACGCCACCACCGGCACGCTCAGCGCGCTGCTCGTCCCCGGCCCGGTCGGCGCCCACCTGCGGCACGCCGCGCCGTCGCTCACGGTCCTCGCCCTCTGCTCGGGCCTGCGTGCCGTCCTCGGGATCACCGTGACGAGTCTGTCGACCAAGGTCTCGCCGCAGATCAACCGGGAGGCGGACCTCGCGCTGATCGCCGCCGGCTGCCAGGCCGAGCTGAAGGCGTACGACGAGCCGTCCTACAACGAGCAGTGGGAGGCCGCCGACCGGGGCGCGGCCACGACCCCCGATCTGCTGTCGAACGCGCAGGACGTGATCGCCTCCACGGTGTCGCTGGTCGCCGCGGCCGGGGTGTTGGCGACCCTGCACCCGCTGCTCCTGCCGTTCCTGCTGCTCGGCGCCGTCCCGACCGGTGTGGCGGCTGTCCGCACCGCCCGCATCCACTACCTCGCGACCGTGACCACGAACGAGGAGCGGCAGGCGCTGCGGATCTACCGGTGGTACCTGATCGACAAGGGCCGCGCCGACCAGGTCCGCTCCGACCAGATCACCCCCTTCATGATGGACCGCTACCGCCGGACCGAGGCCCGGATCACCGCGGCCACCGAACAGGCCGCCCGCAAGGCCGCCAAGGTCTCCTTGTGGGCGGCCGTCGGCACCGGCGCGGGCAGTGCCCTCGTCTGGGGCACCCTGCTGTACCTCATCGCCACCGGCCGTATCGGGCTCGCGGCAGCCGGTGGCGCGACCTTCGCGCTGCGCACCGCCGCCAGCGGCGTGCAGGGCATGGTCGGCAACGGCACCCGCCTCTACCGGATGGGCCTCTACCTGGACGACTACTTCCGCTTCCTCGACGAAGCCGGTGGCCACCGGATCGAGCGCGGCCCCATCACCCCGCCCGCGCCCGAGCTGGTCGAGATCAAGGGCCTGACCCACACCTACCCGGGCGACCAGCAGGAACCCGCCCTCCAGGACATCGACATGACGCTGCGCCGCGACGAGATCGTGGCCGTGATCGGACAGAACGGCAGCGGCAAGTCCACCCTCCTCAAACTCCTCGCCGGCCTGTACCTGCCGCAGTGCGGACAGATCACCTGGGACGGCGTTCCGGTCGAGCAGCTGGACGCCGACGGGATGTGGAGCAAAGTCGCCCGCGTCCCCCAGGAGTTCGCCCGCTGGCCGCTCAACGCCGCCGAGAACATCCACCTGGGGCAGCTCACCGACGACCTGATGGGCGAAGTCCAGCGCGCGGCGGCGAGGACCGGCTTCGACGAGATCGTGGAACGCCTGCGGTCGGGCTGGCGCACCCTGCTGGCGCAGGGCTGGATGGGCGGCGCGGAGCTGTCCGGCGGCGGCTGGCAGCGCGCCGCGGTCGCGCGCGCCCTCTACCGCACCACCCTCAACCCCGGACTGCTGATCCTCGACGAGCCGACCTCCGACCTCGACCCGCGCGCCGAGCACAGGATCCTGCACGCCCTGCGGGGCTTCGCTCCCGGGCGGATCACCCTGCTGGTGACGCACAACATCGCCAACGCCGCTGTCGCCGACCGGGTGATCGTCATGGACAAGGGCCGGATCATCCAGACCGGCAGCTGGCAGGAGCTCGCCGGGCAGCAGGACGGCCTGTTCCGCGAACTCCTCGACCTCCAGCGCGACCGCGCCGTCCCCAACCAGCGCACCACCACCGAGTAGCGACGGCCCCTCACCGCCGATGCCCCCTGACCACCGACCGCCGCTGGCCACCGACCGCCGCTGGCCACCGACCCTCCGAAAGGACCGGGTGAACCGAGCGAAGCACCGCTAGCCGTTCGAGCGGAAGATGGGCCAGCCGACCTCGGTGACCCAGTCGTGCTCGCCGGCCACGTCGAGCCCGCTGCGCAGGTAGAACTCGCGCAGCGGGCCGTCGACGCCGATCTCGTGGCGTGCGGCGTGGACGCCCAGGTCACCGTAGGTGAGGTCGATGGTCTGGAGGGGTCCGTGGTGGACCGCGACCGCGACCGCGAGCTCCGCGCCGGGCACGACCACGGCCTCGATCCGGCCGACCGGGCGCGCAGCGCCGTCGACGGGGACGAACACGAGCGCCTCACCGCGCTCGTCCTCGAGCAGCTCGCTCGCGAACAGACCGCCCATCGGGCCGGTGCGGCGCACTCCTCGGGCCGTGACGAAGCCGTGCAGCTCGCCGAGGGCGCCCTGCCACCAGCTCACCACGTCCCGCCGGTCGACGGCTTCGCGGATGCCGATGGCCGGCTGCTCACGGACCGTGCGGTATTCGATGGCCGACCCGTGCGCCGACCGGGACAGCAGCTCGCGCAGCGATTCGACGGCGCTCTGCGCCTGCACGAGCCGGTCCTCCAGCCGCGCGAGATGCGCGCTGATCAACTCGTTGCGGGTGCTCACGTCCGCTGCGGCGAGCACCGCTCTCACGTCCGCCATGCTCGCGCTCCGGGGCATCGCCAAGACCCACAAACTGGCCCTGCTGGAGGACGGCTCCCACGCCCACGGCGCCTCGCACGGCGGGCAGAAGGTCGGGACGTCCGTCCTCACCGACAACGACGACACGTACTACCGGGTGCTGACCTTCGCGCACTACAACAAGCGGGCCAAGTCGGAGATCCCGGAAGGCCATCCGCTCGCACGGTACGCGGTCACCGGCTCCGGCCTCAAGCTCCGCATTCACCCGCTGGCCGCCGCCCTCGCGCGCGACCAGCTCGGCCGCCTCGACAGCTACCTCGCCGGGCGGGCCGAGACCGCCCGCTACCTGAGCGAGCAATTCGCCGACCTGCCCGGCCTGGAGGTCATCGCGATGCCCGACGGAGTGATCCCGTCCTGGTACGGGTTGACGCTCACCTACCGGCCCGACGAGCTGGGCGGGCTGGGCATCGACCGGTTCCACCAGGCGCTCCTGGCCGAAGGCGCCACCGAGTTCGACCGGCCCGGCTCGACCTGCCCGATGAACCAGCTCCCGCTGTACCGGCAGCCCGGCCCGCTGTTCCCCGGCCACCCGCACTCCCACCGCTGTTACGCGGACGGGGACTTCCCCATCGCCGAGCACACCTACCAGCACACGATCAAGCTCCCCGTCTGGCATCGTGAGGAGGATCTTCCGCTGGCCGAGAGTTACGTCCGCGCGGCCCGCAAGGTGATCGACCACCACAAGGAGCTTCTGTGAGTGCCTCCCTCTTCGCCACCGAACCCGACTTCGTCCCAGGCCTCCTGGCCGAAGCCGAGCAGGCAGGTATCGGGCAGTTCGTCGTCGGCGCGCTGATCACCGACGAGACCGGCCGCGTGCTCCTGCTGCGACGCAAGCCCGACGACTTCCTCGGCGGGCTGTGGGAGCTGCCCGGAGGCGGCGTCGAGCCGGGCGAGCACCTGGAAGAGGCCCTGAGCCGGGAGATCATGGAGGAGACCGGCCTCACCCTCTCCGAGGTCACCGGCTACGTCGGTACGTTCGACTACTCCTCCGACAACGGCCTGATGACCCGCCAGTTCACCTTCGCCGTCACCGTCGAGAAGCACGCACCGGTCATCCTCACCGAGCACGACGACTCGACCTGGGTGGACCGGAGTGATTTGCCCAACGTGAGCGACGAGACGCGAGTGCTCCTCACTCACTGACATCCCATGTGACGGCTCGCTCCTCGATGCGATGGAGGAGCGAGCCGCGCGGGTCGGGGAGCCGACCACCGGCTCCCCGACCCGAGCAGTGACGGTCTCTCACCACCGACACCCCCCTGACCACCGACCGCCGCTGGCCACCGACCCTCCGAAAGGACCGGGTGAACCGAGCGAAGCACCGCTAGCCGTTCGAGCGGAAGATGGGCCGGCCGACCTCGGTGACCCAGTCGTGCTCGCCGGCCACGTCGAGGGGGCTGCGCAGGTAGAACTCGCGCAGCGGGCCGTCGACGCCGATCTCGTGGCGTGCGGCGTGGACGCCCAGGTCACCGTAGGTGAGGTGGATGGTCTGGAGGGGTCCGTGGTGGACCGCGACCTTCCCGCGCCCGCAGCACACGCCGCCATCGCCGCACGGCGGCGTGAGGGCCACCGCGCCGGCCCCGAATCCGCGCCATGAGCACGCGCTCGCGCCACTGCGTCCGGATGGGTGGCAGGTGGCGCGGCCAGGCCCTGTCGGTTCGTACACCGGGCTATGTTGCTGTGCGACCCGACCCGGCCTCCTGGAGGACCCCGATGACCATCCCCGCCCTGGACCACTCCGCGACCGGCTACTCCCTGGCGCACGCCTACTGGATGGCCCAGGCGGCCGGGCTGGCCATGCAGGACCCGGACGCCATCGAGGCCCAGGCCCGCGCGTGGGGCTTCGACGAGGTGCGCAACTTCGAATCCCCGCACCGGATGCCGTTCCCGATCGAGGACACCCAGGCCTACGTCATGGCCAGCGACCGCATGATCGTCACCGGGTTCCGCGGCACCGAGGTCCTGAAGATCTATGACTGGCTGACGGACGTCAACACCCCGCCCGTTCCCGGGCCGGACGACAAGGGCTTCGTCCACTACGGCTTCAACCAAGCCCTGCGGTCCGTCTACCCCCAGATCCGCGACACCATCCAGGAGCTGCGCACCGAGAACCAGAGCGTCTGGTTCACCGGTCACAGCCTCGGCGGCGCCCTGGCCATGCTGGCCGGCGCCCACTTCTACTTCGAGCAGCCGCGTCAACTGC
Source organism: Kitasatospora sp. NPDC008050 (assembly GCF_042957465.1). NCBI lineage: Bacteria > Bacillati > Actinomycetota > Actinomycetes > Kitasatosporales > Streptomycetaceae > Kitasatospora > Kitasatospora sp. NPDC008050. The sequence continues at coordinate 92,417 of NZ_JBIBIJ010000003.1, read as the reverse complement.
CCGACGGCGTCTACACCTACGGCCAGCCCCGCACCTGCGAGCGCCTGCTCGCCGGCCTGCACAACACCGCCTTCAAGAACCGTTGCTACCGCTTCGTCAACAACAACGACATCGTCCCCCAGCTGCCGCCCGAGCCGGTCTTCACCCACGTGGACACCGTGCGCTACTTCGACGCCGACGGGAAGCTCCACGAGACCATGCCGTTCATCGCCGGGCTGAAGGACCGGGTCAAGGGCTACCGCCAGGACATGTTCGCCCCCGAGACCGACGGCATCAAGGACCACCACCTGCGCAACTACCTGGCCGCGTTCGAGAAGAACCTCGCCACGTCCGGCGCCAAGGGCTGACCTGCGACTGCCGGTGAGAGCCCGCGGCCGGCGCGGCTGCGGCCTGCCGGCCCGGACCCTGAGGACGAAGAGCTGCGGTGGCGGGCCGGCACCTGCCGGATCGAGGCCGCCGACTCGATCATCCGCAGCCGCGCGGCCTGGCCTGACCCGGCTGTCCATCAGATGTCTATCGGGTGCCCCCACCCTCTTCAGGTGCCCGGTCACCGGATCGGGCCACGGTCGAGAGGGAGAACCATCATGTTCGTCAACGGAGTCAGGAAGGCCGCTGTGGCGCTGGTCGGCACGGCGCTGGCCGGCGGCATCGCGCTGATGGGTGCGGGCACCGCCTCGGCGTCGACCGGCGGTGGCTGCGGTGGTCCCGCCTGGGAGCAGACCTGCCTGAGCGAGGGGAACGGTCAGGTCACGGCGACGGTGAACTCCAACCTCGGCAGCAGCAGCTGCAACGAGGAGGTCATCATCTGGGACTACACCACCGGAGCCCGGGCCCTCGACACCACGATCCCCTGTCACAGCGGCTCGTACAGCTTCAGCTATTCCCTCGACAACCCGACCTGGGGCCACGACTACAAGGCCGAGGCGCGCTTCTACTGGCAGGGCGGGTCGGGCTACGACTACCAGGTCAGCCCCGACCTCCACTACTGACCGGCACTGATACCGGTAACCGGTACTGACCGGTACTGACTGGTACTGACCGGCCCCCTTCGAGCGGGCCGGGCAGCGTGCGCGAGGCGTCGCCCCGATCGGCGGCGGCGTCCGCGGCTGCCCGGTCCGCTCTTCCCGTCCGCTCTCAAGTAGTTCGCTGAGCTGCGCAGCCGGTCCCGGGCAGGCCTGACGCCCCGTCGCCCGCAGGTACTCGCGGCAGGGGCCGTTGCTGTGGCTCGTGTCGCACGAGCCCTGCTGCGGCGTCCGCTGGGGACTGGTGCGATGCGCGGGGTGTGTGCCCGCAGGGTGCGCCCCCAGCACGTGCCGTCTCGTATGTGCGCCGAGCGCAACTTTGTTCATCATATGAGTATTCGCCTTCCGTTTTTCAAGCGGACCGAATTGTGGAAATCCGAGGAGTAGAGCGGAAATCACAAGGAAGGCGGGGCGACGTGTTGGAGGTCGAACGTTTGCTGGCCGACTGTCTCCGGGATGCGCGCGAAAATCCCCTGGGGACGGTACCGGTTGATTCCGCGAGCCCCGAATACGACGCCGCGCGCCACACTTTTCTGACGGCCGGACTGGCCGCACTGCGCGACGATGTGCCGGAGGGTGGCTGGGTCCAGATCAACCTCGCGCCAGGGCCGACGGCCTGGCGCCGGACGTACCGCGTCGTCGCGGACACGGCCCACAAGCTGATCGCCGCCGGCGAGGCGCGTTCCTTCTTCTTCATGCACAAGCCGCCGGGACTGCGGGTCCGATTCGATGCCGGCGGGCCGGATACCGGGGCGCTGCGCAGGGAACTGACGCGTTGCTTCGACGATCTGGACGGACAACAGCGTCCGCCGTTGTGCGGAAGGTACGAGCCGGAGACGTATCTCTTCGGCGGCCCGCTGTCCATGCACTACGTGCACGATCTGTTCACGGTGGATTCCCTCGCCTGGCTCGATCACCACGACGCCATCGCGGCGGCAGCGGCGGCAGCGGCGGCAGCGACGACGGCGACGCCGGAGCCGCCGACGCCGGCGGACTGGCGGTTGTCCCTCTATCTCCTTGGTGAACTCCTCTGCGGGCTCGGCATCGTCGGCTGGGAGCACCGCGGGGTCTGGCAGGTGGTACGGGACGACACCGGGCGCAGACTGGGCACCGGCCTGGACGACGACGCCCGGCGCGCCGCTGCCGGCATTCTCGCGGCCTGGGAAGCCGGAGGTCCGGGCCTGCTCGCTCCGGTGCCGCCGGAGCGGCGAGTGGCGATCCAGGCGCACGGGGAGGCCGTGCGCCTGGCTGCGGAGCGGTGGCGCACCGGGTATTTCGAGTCCGGCGACGCGGTGATCGGCCCGCGCCGCGCCGCCGCCCACTACGTCATCTTCCACTGGAACCGGGGACGCCTCTCCGGGGCCCGACAGAGCCTGCTGACCCACGCGCTCGTCGGTGACGGGAGGCCATGACGTGTACGAGGACCGGAAGCTGGGCGGAACGGCATTGCTCCGCGTGGCCGGCATGCCCTTGGCAGCGTGGGCGTCGGCAGGCAACCCGGAGCTGTTCACCCAGGTCGCCGACCACGCCCGGCAGGACGAGGAGCGAGCCGAGCACTCCCGCGCGCTGGCAGAACAGTTGGGCGCCATCGTCGTACCGCACGAAGGCCTCACACCCGCCGACCGCCGCGCCGTGCTGGCCCTGCGCCGTCGGCTGCACGCCGGCGCCGTGCCGGGCCCGGCCGACTGCCGGCTGCTGGACCGGTTGCCCCTCGCCGCTGACCTCGCCGCTGACCTTGCCGCTGATCTCGCCGCGGACGCCGCGCACTTGTCCCACCTGGGGGAGTCCGCAGCAGCGGCCCTGCGGCGGCTGGAGTGCGCGGTGGCCGCCGAGCGCGAGCGCGTGGGTGCCCTGGGCTGGTCCCTGGTGTGCGCGTCTCCCGTCATGCGGGCCTTCCTGGACGAGGCAGACCCAGGAGCCGCTGCGGACGTGGCTGCGCGGTTGGCGGCGGGCGAGTCCTGGAGCGGGAAGCGGTTGCGCAAACGTGGGGCGTACATATGGCGGGCCGTCGGCCGGGCCGCGGCGAAGACCACCCCGCGCGGCTGGGTCGGCCAGATCGCCCTGGTGCCGGTCACCGCGCCGGACGAGGCCGGGGGCGGGGACGAGGACGGCGGCACTGCGCCACGGCTCGTCCCACCCGGCTCGGCCCTCGGCGAGTTGGCAGCCGAGGCCGTGGAGAACGTCCATGCGATGCGCGCCCGGCTCGGCGCCCTGGACTTGCGGGTGGCGGACCAGGCCACCCTGCTGGCTCTGGCACCGCTGCACTTCCTCCAACCGTCGGGCACCGGATCCGACACCGGTGTGCTGCGCTGCTGGGTGATCGACCCACGCGAACGTGCCCGGATGCGGCAGGTCGTCCTGCGCCGAGTCCGCCCACTGGAGGCTGTGCTGGCTCTTCTGGCCGACGGCCCACGCCCCTTGGGTGACCTCGAAGCAGCCCTGCTGCGCCGGGCGACGACCGGCACAGCAGCGATCGGCGCGGCGCCTCCCGATCCCGCCGTGCTCCGCGGTTTCCTCGCGCACCTGCTCGGGCTCGGTGTACTCCAGGCCTGCGCGGCCCCGCGCCGCAGCGCCACGGGCTGGCACGCCGCCGGGGCCGTCCGCACACTCGGCGCCCTCCCGCAACGGGTACCGGTACCGGTACCGGTGTCGCTACCGCTACCGCTACCGCTACCGCTACCGCTACCGCTACCGCTACCGATACCGAGCGACGGCCCCGCCCCGCCCGCACCGGAGTCGGTACCCCGCACCACCACCTCCGCCGCCCCCGCCGACCACTCCCACCCGTGGTTCACCGACTCCTACCGCACCACCACCTCCGCCGTACCCGCAGCCGCCGCCCACCAGGTGCAGCAGGGCCTCGGCATCGCCGCGCGCGTGGCCTGGCTGCGCGAAGCCGACCGGAGCACGCCACCGGACGCGCTCCGGCTGCCCGCAGAGCTGGCGCAGCTCACCGGAGAACCGTGTCCGCTCGGCGAACTCCTCGCCCGCCATCTGCCGGACGGCTCCGCCCCGCCGGCGCAGACCACGCAGACCCTGCGCCGCTCCACGGGCTGGCACCCCGCCGAGACCCCTGGCTCGGGTTACGCGAGGCTGCTGGCTCACCTGTCGGCCCAGGCCGGCAGCGCCCACGCCGGCACCGGCACCGGGCAGGTCGACCTGGACGACGACCTGCTGGACGCCCTCGGCGCGCCACCGGCCCGAACCGTGCTGCCGCCCTGGCCCCTGGACTGCCTGCTGCGTCCGCTGTCAGGCCACGGGCCGGTCGCCGTCCTGGAGAGCGCCTCGGCGGCGGGCATGCTGGACGCACGGTTCGCCGACGCGCTCCACACCCTGTACGGCGGATACGACAACCTCCGGGACTACCGGGACTACCTCACCTCCGTGGAGCGGCTGTCCGGGGCCCGCTTCGTCGAGGTGCTGGTCCCGCCGCTGGCCGAGCGCGCCGCCAACGCCGTTCGGCGGCCCGTCATCACCGGCTGGTGGACAGGTGACCCTGACCCCACGCCGTACCAGGGCCCGTCCGGCCTGACGGCCCGCTACCTGCCGCTGGACCGCATCACCCTGCGACGTGACGGCTCGCAGATCATCGCCGAGGCCGACGGGTACCGGCTCCTGCCCGTCCACCACGCCACCCGCACGCCCCTGCCCCCGTACGACCTCCTGCTCCGGCTGCTGCTGTCCGCCGGCCACCCGGCGGTCGCACAGGTCATCTGTCTGGACGGCCTCGCCCAGGCGTTCCCCGACACGGACCACCTGCCCCGGGTGACCGTCGGCGGCACTCTGGTCGTCAGCCCCGCGGCCTGGCGGGTGCCGCGAGCCCGGCTGTGGCGGCCCGGCGAGAGCGACCTGGCCAAGGTGCGTGCCCTCGCCGGCCTCGGGCGCTCCGCCGGACTGCCGCGCTTCGCGTTCGTACGGGCCGTACCCCACGCGAAACCGGTGCCCGTGGACTTCAACGCACTGACCGCCGTACCCCTGCTGGAGCGCATCTGCGCCCAGCAGCCCGGCGAGGACCTGCTGGTCGAGGAGATGCTTCCCGCCCCCGGCGACCTGCTGCTCCACGATCCCCTGCACGGCGGTGCCACCGTCGCCGCCCAACTGCTGTTGCGACTTCCGCACGACCGGAGCGCCGAGGACCTCGCGGTGCTCACCGTCGCCGCCCTGCGCGGCGAATCCGACGTCCCCGGGGCACTTGCTCCCAGTGGGCGGGCCACCGGGGCGGCCCACACCGATCACCAGTCCTGAAGGAGGACAACCATGCCCGACACCATGCTGCTCACCGACCTCGACGCCCTGATCAGCGACCTGGACGAGCGCATCACCGAGACCACCCTGCCGACCCCCGAGGCCTCCTCCGGCAACTGCAGCGGTCTGTGCACCGTGGCCTGCGCCACGGTCCTCATCTGCACCATCATCGTCTGTTGATGCTCGGTCAGGCACTCCGAGGGCACCTCGGAGTGCCTGACCGCACCACCCGGAAGCGGCTTCCGACGGCCGCACCACCGGCGTCCCGCCTGGCCTCGTCCGGCTCGTCCGGCCGCGAGGGCGGGGCGCCGACCCGTCAACCCTGCCGGCCCGTCATTCCTGAGGAGGCGCCGTGCCACAGCGCACCGAGAAGGCCGAGCACACCGCCACAGCCGCCACAGCTGCCACAGCCGTCACTGCCGCCACAGCCGTCACCGAACTCGCGGCCCGGCTCCTCGACGACTGGTCCGCGCGCTCTCACGAGGGCCTGGCAGGCGCCGAGCCCCCCTCCGACCCGGGGGTTCCTGTCCTGGCGTCCCTCGTGCACGCCGCCGGAACGCCGGAGGCCGAGCAGTCCGCGGCGCGTGCCGTAGCGGTGTGGGCCCGCACTGCCGGCCGGGGCCCGGGCCACTGCGGGCTGTACGACGGCGGCCTGGCCGGAACGCTGGTGGGCCTGCGCCTGGGCGCCCGGGTGCACCCGGGACTGCACCCGGTCGCCGACCGGCTCCGGGACCACTTGGTCAGCACCGCACCGGTCCCCGGCTGGCGACGTGAGCAGGTCGCCTTCCAGGACTACGACCTGATCACCGGACCGTCCGGCATCCTGCTCGCCCTGAGCGCGGGCGCCAGTGTGGGCGCCAGTGCGGGCGCCCGCCCCACGCCGGCCGAACTCGGCCCGTTCGCCGACCATGTGACGCAGCTGTGCGACGCCGACGAGCTGCCACGACTGCGGACGGGGGGCTATGCCGGTCACCCGAACCTGGCCTGGATCGACGGACGGATCAACACCGGGATGGGCCACGGCACCGCCGGAGTCGTCGCCGCGCTCACCGCGGCGCTCCGCCACCTCGGCCCGCGCCCCGACCTGACCCCTGCCCTGCGCCGCGCGACGCGGTGGCTGATGCGGCAGTCCTTCGACGACACCCGCTCCATCCGCACCTGGGACGGCGCCGGACTCGACGGCGCGCCGCCCGCCGGACCGCGCGCCCGCCAGGCCTGGTGCTACGGCACCCCCGGAGTGTCCTGGGCGCTGTGGGACGCGGCGGACGCACTGGGGGAGGGGGAGACGGCCGCCTGGGCCGCGGCAGCCTTCAGCACGCTCGCCGAACGGTACGACGAGCGCTTCCACCTCTTCGGCGACCGCCCGGCCGACGTCCTGGCCCTGTGCCACGGTGCCGCAGGCGTACTGATGGTGGCCGACGCCTTCGCCCACCACGCCCGCCTGCCCGCCGCGGCCGCGCTGAAGGCCCGCCTGCTCGCGCACCTGCTGGACCGCCTGCCCGCGGTGCAGGCCCTCGGCGGGGAAGGGATGGGACTGCTCGGGGGAGCAGCGGGCCCGCTGTGCGCCCTGCTCACCGCGGGCCGCGGTGCCTCACGAGCCTGGCTGCCCTGCCTCGGCCTGCGCTGAGCCGACCGAGTCAGGCGCCGCAGCTGCTCGCCGTTGCCGAGCGCGGGTGGTCAGGGGCACGGTGCGTGATAGGGGAGTTCGGGGAGGTAGCGGCGCCAGGTCTGGGGGGTCAGGGTGTCGGCGCTGGTCGCACAGACCCAGCCGATGGCGGCTTTCGGGTCGAGCACGGTGAGTTGGACGGTCCGGTCGTCACTCGCGCTGGCGATCAGTCTGCCGTCCGGGCTGACCGCACCTTCGTCGATCGGCCCGGTGTGCGTGGTCAGCGGTCGCCCCAGCGGCTGGGCGAGGGCGGGGTCGGCCACGTCCCAGAGCCGGACGGTGCCGTCGTCGCTGCTGCTGGCCAGTGTGCGGCCGTTGGGAAGGAAGGCGACCCAGTACGCCCAGCTGGTGTGCCCGACCAGGGGCTGACCGAGGGCGAGGGGGCGGGAGCGGTCGGAGACGTCCCACAGCCGTACGGTGTGGTCGAGCCCGGCGGTGGCCAGAGTGCGGCCGTCCGGGCTGAACGCGGCATACTCCAGGCCACCTGAGTGGGTGTCCAGTGGTGGGCCCGAGGCTGTGGGCCGGGTGGGATCGGCGATGTTCCACAGCCGTACCGTGTCGTCGGCGCTCGCGGTGGCCAGGGTGCGGCCGTCCGGGCTGAATCCGGTCCAGTACACGTAGTCGGTACTCCCGGTCAGCGGTGTGCCGAGGGCGACCGGGTGTGCCGGATCTGTGATGTTCCACAGGTGTACGGCCCGGTCCTTGCCGGTGGTGGCCAGCAGGCGGCCGTCCGGGCTGAAGACCGCCATCGCGATGCTGTCGGGACCGTAGGTGAGAGGCGGGCCCCAGACAGCGGGGTGCACCGGGTCGGTGATGCGCCACAGCCTGGCGGTGCCGTCCCTGGCGGTGCTCACCAGGGTGCGGCCGTCCGGGCTGAACGACACCCAGACGATGGGAAGGGTGTGACCCGACGCCACCGTGCTGAGCTGGACCGGGTGTTGCGGGTCCGCGATGTTCCAGATCTGGATGATCTGATCGTTGCCCGCGCTCGCCAGCAGCCGTCCGTCGGAGCTGAGGGCGACGGCATTGACGTAGCTGCGGGCACCGGTCAGCCAGCCCGTCGGCAACTGCCACACCCGCAGGGTGTGGTCGGCTGCCGCACTGACCAGGGTGCGTCCGTCCGGGCCGAAGGCGAGGGCGTACACGGCCCCGGTATGGCCGGTCAGCGGGTGGCCCAGCGGAATGGGGCTGGTCGGGTCGCTGAGGTTCCACAACCGGACGGTCCCGTCCCCGGCCGCGCTGGCCAGGGTGCGGCCGTCGGGGCCGAAGACGACCGCGCGGACCACGTCGGTATGACCGCTCAGCGGTTGGCCCAGCGCGGCCGGGTGCGCCGGGTCACGCAGGTCGACCAGGCGGACCTTCTGGTCGCCGCATGCCAGGGCCAGCAGGTGCCCGTCCGGACTGAACGCCGCTCCGTACACGTCGGTGGAGCCGACCGCGACGGCGACGGGTCCGGCCGGCTGCCCGGCGGCCGTGATGCCGTAGAGCTCCACCGTCCCCCCGCGTTCGGTGACGGCCAGGGTGCGCCCGTCCGCGCTGACGGCCAGGGACGTCGGTGGCCCGTGCGCGTCCGGCATCCGCGCCAGCTGAGTCGGGTGCGTCGGTTCGGTCACGGACCACACGCTCACGGCGCCGTCCGATCCCGCGGTCATCAGGACGCGGCCATCCGGGCTGAACGCGACCGCGACCGCGGAAGCAGAGCCGCTGGAACCGACGGCGCTGACGTTGGCGAGCGGCCTTGGGTGCGTGGGGTCCGCGACGTCCACCAGCCGGATCGAGCCGTCGTCCGCCGCGGCGGCTACCAGCCGGCCCTGGGGGGCGTAGGCCAGGGCGTGGATCGAGTGGCTGCGAAGATCGAGGCCGGCCACCAGCTGCTCGGGTCGGCCGGGAGCCGCGAGCCGCCAGAGCCGCAGCACGCCGTCAGCGCCGGCGCCGGCCACTGTGTGCCCGTCCGGGCTGTACGCGACCGCGGAAACGGCGTCGGTGGATCCGGTCAGGCGGTACGACAGGGCCGTGTTCTCCGCATCGAGCAGTGCCGAGTAGGCGTCTGCTGTCGGATCCAGCCGGTAGGAGGCAAGGGTGAGTTGGGCGGCCAGGGAGGGGTCGGTGGGCCGCAGCTGGTCGGCTTCGGCAAGCGCCTGTCCGGCCACCGCCCGGTCACGCGCCGTCCGGGCCGAGGCACGCTGCTGAAAGGCCAGGACCGCGGCGCCGGATGCGATCAGGGCCAGGACGGTGAGCACCGCGACCACGGCCTGTCTGGTGCGGGCCGCACGCTGTTCATGGCGGACCGAGGCGGTGAGGAACTCCCGTGCGCGTTGCGGCAGCGGATCCGCGCCGCCCTCGGAGCTCGTGGCCCAGGCGCGTGCGGCATCCAGGCGGCCGCCCCGGTAGAGCAGGCCGCCGTCGCGGCCCTCGCGCTCCCAGTGCTGGGCGTCGTCATGGAGTTGCTGACGGAGCAGCAGCTCGGTCCGGTTCTCGCTGATCCAGCCGCTCAGCCGTGGCCAGGCGTGCAGCAGCGCCTCATGAGTGATCTCCACGGTGTCCCGGTCCAGGGTCACCAGGCGAGCGGCGGCCAGGGCCTCCAGGACGGGACCACTCTGGTCCGTGTCGTCGAGGTCGGCTCGCCGAACGCGACGCCTGGTGTCGTCCGTTCCCTCGCCGAGGGCCACCAGGCGCAGCAGGATGGTGCGGGCAGCGGCACGTCGGCGCTCGCTCAGGCTTGTGTAGAGGTCCTCCGCGGTGCGTGTCAACGCGTGCCGGATCCCTCCGCAGGCCTCGAACTCGGCCAGGGTCAGGGTGTGGCCGCGGCGCCGCCGCCAGGTTTCGCGCAGCGCGTGCGAAACCAGCGGAAGGACGTTGGCCTGCCCGGTGGCGTCCGCCACCACCTGAGCGAGCAGTGCGCCCTCGACGATGGCGCCGGCGGCGGTGGCCGGCTCGCTGATGGCCCGGCGCAGTTCGTCGGTGGTCATCGGACCGACCAGCAGATGGGCGTCGCGCAACGCCTCGACGAGGTCCGGGAACCGGGAGCAGTGGGCGTAGAAGTCCGCCCGCACGCCCAGCAGGACCCGGGTACGGCTGTTGGCAGCCTGAGCGGCGGTCACCAGCGCGCTGATGAACAGGGCGCGCTCCTGCGGGTCGGCGCAGAGGGTGAAGGCTTCCTCGAACTGGTCCACCACGATCAGCAGGTCCGTCCCAGGAGGGTGTTCGCTCAGCGCCCGCAGGACGTTCAGATGCAGTGCGCGGGGGTCGTCCTGTAACTCACCGTGGAGAGCGGTGACCGACAGGCCGCCGAGCGCGGCCAGCTTGGCGGCGCACTCCTCGATCGGATGGGCCCCCGGGGTGAACAGCAAGGTCGGCCGGCTGCCGGGCCCAGTGGGCGGGCCGCACCGTAACCGGGGCAGTACACCGGCTCGTAGCAGCGACGACTTCCCCGAGCCGGAGGCGCCGAAGACGCCCAGGAACCTGCCCGCGCGGACGCGCGCGACCACCTCGTCGGTGAGCCGTTCACGCCCGAAGAACCGTTCGGCGTCCTCGGGCTGGAAGGAGGCCAGGCCCACGTAGGGGCAGGGACCTTCCGTGCCGGGAGCGCCGTCAACGCGGTCCGGCTGCGCCGGAGCCAGCTCGTCGGCGGCTCGACGCCAGCGGGCCTCCCAGTGAGCCAGATCGCCCCCACAGGCCCCGGCGTACGCCAGCGTCACCGCCAGGCTCGGCAGCTTCCGGCCGCCGGCGGCGTCGGCCAGGGTCGTGGAGGAGTAGTGGGCCGAGCGCGCCAGTTGCCGGTAGGGCGGGCTGCCGGCCTTGTGCCGCAGGGCCCGCAGTTCAGCCGCGAAGCAGGTCAGCGCGTCGTCTGCGCGTTCCAGCGGACGTTCCCCCCGCGGCACGGCAGCCCCCTGGCTCGTCTGGTCCCGCATCGGTTCGCGGACACCATTGTCCGGTGGGTGTTGTCCGGTGTCCAGACGCCGACACCGGACAACGCGGCTGCCGTAGAACCGATGACATCAACCCCTGGCACAAGGAGAGAGCATGAAGAAAGCAGGGATTGCCGCGATGGCGGTCGTCGCACTGGGCCTGGCGGCGTCGGTCACGACCGGCACCGCGAGCGCCGCCCCCGGCTCCGACTCGCCCTCGTTCGCCGCCGAGGGCCGGACAGCTGGGCTGACGCCCACTCAGATCAGCGAGCTCCAACAGGAGGTGGACGGCTATCTGGCCACCACCGGGGGGCGTCAGGTGGCCCTGAACGAGGTCGCCCTCACCAGTGGCAGCACCCTCCTGCTGGCGATCCCGGGCGAGACGTACGCCAGGGACCTGAACAGCGCCGCCGTCTCCCATGCCGGCTGCCCGTACCACTACTTCTGCGGCTGGAAGGGCACGAACGCCACGGGCGACCAGTGGGACATCTCGGTGTGCGGCGTGCTCCAGGAGATCCCCAACGGATGGGACAGCGGCGGCTCGTGGGAGAACAACCAGACCCCGGGGCTGGTGGCCTCCTTCTACAACAAGCAGAAAGCCTGGCTCTCCGACACCCCTCCGGCGCACTACGGCCCGGTCAACGGCAACTGGCACCCGGTCTGGTACGTCCAAGCGTGCTACTGAGCAGCTCGCTTCGGCCCGGGTTGTCCGGCGTCCAGCCACCGACACCGGACAACCCGGACCTCGTAGAACAGAGAACGCCGCCGACGGCGTGACCCCCAAGGACGGGGCCCGCCCGGCCACCCCACACTCGGAACGCCAATCAGAAACGAGAGGTTCGATCATGGCAACACGCGGCAGGACCACACTGCGGACGCTCGCCGTGGCCATCGCCGGCACCGGCCTCCTGCTGGGCACCGTGGCGAGCGCGCAGGCCACGGCTCCCCAGCAGGAGCACCCCCTCGACAGCACGCTCAGGGGCTCCACCAGCTTCCACAACTGCTACGCCGCCATGTACTCGGAGGTGAACAGCGTCGGCAACCTCGTCGTCCAAGGAGTCTTCGCCCTCGGCGTGAGCGACCGCGGGCACGCCTGCCAGGCGTACCTGCGCCGCAACGGCGCGCAGCTCTCGGGCACCCACCTCGGCTACCCCATCTCGCAGAGCACCGACTGGTACTACGACGGGTCCCCCAACACGGCGGAGGTCTGCGTCGGGGATTTCATCTACACCACTTCGTATTCCTGCAGCACCCCCTGGTGACCGGCCGCCGCGCCTGACATCAGCACGAAAGGCCGCCACGGCGCCGGGGGGCTTCGTACGTTGGGCGGCCGTCTCGGCCCGGACCTGCAGGACCTCGCCCCCGGCCGCGCACCTGCTGCGCACTCTCCACCATGATCAACCCTCGGCCGTCACCACTCGCTGGGGCCTGCGCCCAGGACCCTGGCGGTGAGGCTCGCCAATTGCGTCCGCCCCTGAGTCCGCCCCTCACCCTCACCCTCGCCCTGATCGCTCTGATCGCCTGGGAGATCTCCATGGAGTCACCCTGTCGGTTCCGGTACGTTGCTGCGACAGCATTTCGAGCCGTCGGCCATCCGGAGCATCAGCTGATCGAGGGTGATCCCGGCGTTCCCACAAGCGCCTTGACCGGCCGGTGCTGGGCTTCGACCTGGTTGAAGTCCGGTTCGACCGCGCCAGGGCCCCTCCCGGCGGACGGCATGGCGGGCAGGTCGGCAACCGGCTGCCCGGGGCGGTGGGTGATGGCCACGCGGTCGCCCTGGCAGTGCGGGCTCCTGGCAAGGGGCAGGCTGATCCCGCGCCTTCCGCCCGCGATGAGCACGGAGCAGTTCATGGTGGTGATCTTCCGGTTGGCGTAGGGGGCGGCAGGCTGCTGGTGGTGTCGTGCGGGGCTACTGACAGTTGGTCGACGACTTCGTCGATCGTGCATACCCCGGGCAGGCCTTGTCAAGGATATTTGAGACCGGCGAATGCCCAGGTGACGGAGCGTCAACTATCTTTGATTTTGTACACTATGCCCTCACGTCCATGAATGGAGACACAAGGCAGATGGCCGAGGAGAGCATGGCCTACCGGGCGACCATCGCGGAGAAGCTGGACCACCTGATGCGGACCGGCCATCCCGAGGGGGCCGGGCCGCGGAGCTACGAGGCCGTGGCACTGGCGAGCCAGGAGCACGCGAGGCTCCACGGCGGCCCGACCGTAAGCCGCCAGACAGTGTTCAATCTTCGCAACGGCAAGCTCGCCAATCCGAGCATCAACAGCCTCCAGGCGCTCGCCAACGTCTTCGGCGTTTCGGTCGAGCACTTCCTCAAGGGCGACAAGGGCGACAAGGGCGACAAGGGCGACACCAAGGGCGACACCCGCGCTGAAGCCGTCGCCCCGGACACGCCGGCGCCCGGCGCGGAGGCCGTCCTGCGGCGGTTGGACACCCTTCTCGGCGCGCTGCAGCCCGAGGCGACCACCGCGCCGCGCACCGACGAGGACCGCGCCGGCATTATCGCCACCTGGGGCGGCCGCATCTCCAGCGAGCACCTTGCCGTTCTGCGGTCCGGGCGGTGGGACGAACGGTTCCGCGGGCCCCTGCGCGACTTCGCCGAGCACATCGGGATCCCGTCCGACTATTTCGTCGACGACAAGACGGCTGCAGCCGCCTCCCCCGACCTGGGCGTGCTGACCGCCCTCAAGCAGTTAGGCGCCCGGAGTATAGCGATGCGCCGCGTCGCCGAGCTGCCGGACTCCGCTCTGCAGGCACTTGTTCCGGTCCTCGAGCACCTCAGCCGACAGGGCCCGCGTCAGCGGATGTAGCGAGGTTGGCATGCGGTTTGTTCAGTGGAAGGACGCCGACGGTTTAAGGGGACCGGAGATGGACGGCACGGAGCTGCGAAGGCATTGCGCCGAGGTGGTGGCTCGGATCAGGATTCCGAGCCCGTTCGACATCAACGCATTGGTCGACGCCGTCGAGTGTCGGCGCGAGCGGGAGATCTCCCTCGTGGCCATGCCGCTGCCCGTGCAGCCGGGGAGCCCCTGCGGGCTGTGGGTGGCAACCGACCAGGTCGACTACGTCCTGTACCACCGGGACACCAGTAAGGCCCACCAAGAGCACATCGTCATGCACGAGTTGGGGCACATGCTGCTGGGGCACGGCTCCACCGACGCCGATCAGGACGAGGCGTCGAAGCTGCTGATGCCCAACCTCAAGCCGGAATTCGTCCGAGCGGTGCTCGCCCGCTCCGTCTACACCAGCGAGGAGGAACGGGCCGCCGAGCTCGTCGCCTCGCTGCTTCCTCTGCAGGTCCGCCGCAGAGGCGGCCCCGCGCCGGAGCGGTCGGTCAGCCCCGGCGCGGCGAACCTCGTCCAACACCTCGGCGCTGCCTTGGAGCGCAACTCAAGAAGGACTTGACCCCGTGTTGCTGCTCACTGTCGTCTACGGCGTTCTCTCGGTCATCACCTGGGCGGCGTTCGTCTACAAGGTCCGAGACCTGATAGGTAATTGGCGCAACCGCGAACTGCAGCTGCTGTGTCTGGCGATCGCGACCTTCGCCGCGCCGTTCGTCCTGGCGTCACCGCACGTCTACATCCTGATCGACCGGGTCCTGGGAGTACCCAACATCGCCTCGCTGATCATCTACATCTGCGTGGCGATCTGTCTGACCTCCTTCGTCGCTCTGCTGGTCTCCTGGTCCTCCGCCCAGGCCAGGCTCCGGGCACGGCACTGGGTCGGACTGGGTTACTCGCTGGCGACACTCGTCATCATGACGGTCTTCTTCTGTCTGGGGGACACCGGTTCCGTCGAGCACCCCATCGACTTCGACGTCACCTTCGAAGCGGTCCGCTACGTCGACCTGTTCCTGCTCAGCTACCAGCTGCTGTTCACCCTCTCGATGGGAATGCTCGTCGTGCTGTGCCGACGCTACGCGGCCATGGTCGAGCGCCCCTGGACGCGACGCGGCCTCAGGATCGTCACCGCGGGCGCTTGGTTCGGTCTCGGCTACTGCGTCCCGAAGGTCGTCAACACGGTCTGGGACCTGTTCGGTTCCTCGCCTCTGCACGTCGTCAGCAGCATCGTCGCACCGCTCTCCGCCAGCGTTTCCGCGGCTCTGTTCAGCCTGGGATTCACCATGCCCGCCTGGGGCGCCGGCGTCAGCCGGATACAGGACCTCACCGCCGTCTACCGGTCCTACCAGCGCCTGTACCCGCTGTGGCGAGACCTCGCGGTGGCCTTCCCGGAGCTCGTCCTCATGTTCGCTCCGACCGAGCGCACGAAACGCTGGTCGCTGCGCACCGCGCACCGCGTGTTCGGGCGCCAGGTCATCGAACTCCGCGACGGCGGCATCGCGCTGCGGCCGCACACCGATCCCGACGGAGACCTTGACCCGGTCCCCACGCTCAAGGACCTGGAACTTCTCGTCACCCGCCAGCAGGTGGAGATCCGCGACATCCAACTCCGGCTGCGCCCTCACTACACCGAAGCGGTCTGCGCGGCGGTCCGCGAGCTGGCGCAGCACCGGAAACCCGCGGCGGACGACATCGAAGCCGTCGTCGAGGCAGCCCAACTGGCCGTGGCCCTCCACGCGCACAACGCCGGCTCCCCCGCACCAGCTCTCGCGGTCAGCGGGATCGACGACCCGGCTGGTGGAGACCGTGCGGAAGAACTCGCCTGGCTCGTCAAGGTAGCCGCGGCTTACGGCAGTTCTCCCATCGTGTCCGATGTGAAGGCGCGCTTCGCCGCTGCCGACGCCGGAGTATCGGCATGACGCGGCCCGAGCCGAGCGCCGACACCGCCGAGCCCGAGCTCTTCGGAACCGCGTTGCTGCACGACCCGCACGGCGGCTACAGCCGCCTGCGCGAGCAAGGCCCGGCGCTGCGCACGACGACTCCTGACGGAGCGCCGGTCTGGCTGGTGACGCGCTACGCGGACGTGCGCGCCGGGCTGACGGACCCGCGGCTGTCGCTGAACAAGGCGACGGCCACCAGCAGTGGGCAGCACGGTGCTTCCATGCCCTCGGAACTCGACGCGCACCTGCTGAACATGGACCCGCCCGACCACAACCGGCTGCGCCGCCTGGTTGCTCCGGCGTTCACGCCGCGAAACATCGGCCGACTGCGACCGGCCGTCCAGCAGCGCACCGACGCGCTCCTCGACAGGTTCCAGGACGGCTCGGCAGACGTGATGTCAGATCTGGCCGCACCGCTGGCGCTCGGGGTCATCTGTGACGTGCTGGGCGTCGCCGAGGAGGACCGGCGCGACTTCCGCACCTGGACGAACACGTTGCGCTCGCCGGCTCCGGACGCCGCGCGTGCCTCCCGTCAGGCGCTCAAGGACATGCACGGCTTCCTGGCCGGGCTGATCACCTACAAGCGGTCCCAGCTGGGCGAGGACCTGCTCAGTCAGATGATCTGCGCGCGCGACCACGACGATCGGCTGTCGGAGGCGGAGCTGGTCGCGATGTCCTTCCTCCTGTTGTTCGCCGGCTACGACAACACCGCGAACCTGATCGGCAACACCGTACTGGCGCTCCTGACCCACCCCGACCAGCTGAACTCCCTGCGATCCGGCACTCTCGACGTCAGCCGGGTGGTGGACGAGGTCCTGCGGTGGAACAGTCCGTCCATGCTGGCCTCCAGGCGCTTCGCCCGTGAAGCGATCCAGATCGGTGACGTGCGGATCGCCGCAGGAGAACGGATCTGGATGTCGCTGGTGTCGGCGAACCGGGATCCGCAGGCGTTCGGCGACCCCGGGACGTTCAACGTCGACAGGCCGGAGAGCGGGCACCTCGGATTCGGACAAGGCCTCCACTTCTGCCTGGGCGCCGCCCTCGCGCGCCTTGAGGTCGAGATCGCCGTCCTCACCCTCGTGCGTCGCTTCCCTTCGTTGCGCCTGGCCGCAACCGCCGACCGGCTCGGCTGGTGCGAGTCATTCCGAAACCGAGGTCTGCTCGGACTGCCGGTCGTCTGGTGAGAGCCCGCCTGCCACGAATCCACCGGAGTCGGTGGCGGATACCACTGACTCCGGTGGAGGTGTGCCGTGCGTCCCGAACTGAGTCAGCCACTCACCCGGTTCGGGTCCGGGTCGGTGGACGGGGCCGGGCGCGGGATGAGGGCGGTGTCGAACTCGCCGAGTGGTCCCGGCGTGGTCTGGAACAGCCCGAGGGTGTCGATCACCCGGCCGCGCAACCGCATCGGGATCGCGTTGGCGACGACGAAACCGGCCGCCGCCACGTCGAGGAGTTCGACACACCGCTCGCACAGCTGTTGGAGGAACTCGATGACCCCGAAGTCGTCGGTCAGGGAGTTCGCGACCTCCACGAACACTTCGGTGAGTCGTTGCACGCGCGTCATGGCGATCAGTCCTTCTCTCCGCCGGACGGCGGTGTTGCCGCACCGTCGTCGTCCAGGCGCAGCCGGCAGTCGACGATGTCCCGGGAGACGTCGGTGATGGGCCGCCCGGTGCCGTAGGCGTGGGCACGCAGGCGTAGCAGGGCTCGGGGCAGGGGCAGAGCGAGCTGGACGCTGAGCATGCCGGTCGCCCGGTGGACGATCGCGTGCCGCAGCGCCCGGGGAAGCCCGTCGAGTGGCGGGGTGCCGGGCTGGGCCGGACTACCGCCCAGGTAGCGGGCCGTGAGCGCGGAGGCGAGGACGAGGGCGTCGCCGGCCTGCTGGTGGCCGAGCGGTCCGGTGGCACGGCGCAGGGCGGTCAGTACGCCGACTCGGATGGCGCCGATGGCCAGGGGAAGCAGAAGACGGCCCGGATGGGCAGAGCGGAGGTCTCGGTGCTCAGGGTGGGCCAGCGGTCCGGGCGGACGCGGTCCAGATCCGGCACGCAGATGGTCGAACCGGTGCGGACGGCGTCGTGGCCCGGGCCTTCGCCGAGGGTGAACTGGAGGTCCTCGAAAGGTGCGGGCGGTCCGGTCGGAGCAGCCGAGCAGTTCGCTCCGGCCGGCGCCGGCGAGCAGGCCGATGGTGAGGCCGTCCACGCCCAGGGCGTGCGCGGCGGCCCTGGTGAGGCCGGTCAAGGAGTCGGATCGTGGGTGTTGCGGCTGTCGCGCGGTACCGGTCTGCGGGCCGGCTGTCCACCACGCCCTCCTGCCCGTGGGCGTCGTCCCGGCGGGTGCTACACGTGGAACGGGACGGTGGTGATGACGATCTTGGGCAGCGGCCGTAGCGCTCTGCGCAGGCGGGGTGCGAGGCGGTTGTGCAGGAGCCGGTGGCGCCGGTGCCGTACGACGATCTCCGGGAGGATGACGGTCAGGGTCAGGCCCGGGCGCTGGTGATGGAGGGACTCGATGTAGTTGACCAGCGGGGCGACGGTCGCGCGGTAGGGGGAGAGGAGGATCTTGAGTGGTAGGTGGTCGCCCCACAGGTTCCAGTACTCGCGGAAGCGTTGGGCCTCCTCCGCGCTGAGGCTGATGTGCAGGGCGAGAACGGGCTGCCGGAGTGAGGCGGCGTAGGCGAGGGCGCGCATGCCGGCCAGATCCAGTGCGGCGATCGGCACGATCAGCAGGGGGTGGATCTCCTCGGGAGTCTCCTCGCTCTCCGTTTCCGCTGCGCTCTCCGCTTGCGCCGCGCTCTCCGTTTCCGCGGCGGTCTCGGACGGTGCCCGCGGTGCCGGGCCGGGTGCGGGCGCGGCGGTCGGTGTCGCGCCGTTCTGCGAGCGTGGCGGTGTGATGGTGCGACTGGGGACCTCGACGGCGTGGGGGTGCAGGGCGAGTGCCGTGGTGACCAGGTCGTAGTGGTGCCGGATCCTGGTCGTCACCAGGATGAACAGTCCCACGGTGAGCGCCGCGAACCAGGCGCCCTGGGTGAACTTGGTGATCGCGGCGGTGATGAGCACGATCGCCGACAGCAGCGCTCCGATGGCGTTGAAGGTCAGGCTCTTGCGCCAGTGACGGTCGCGCAGACGCCACC
The DNA here is from genome assembly GCF_042957465.1 of Kitasatospora sp. NPDC008050. Classification (NCBI taxonomy): domain Bacteria; kingdom Bacillati; phylum Actinomycetota; class Actinomycetes; order Kitasatosporales; family Streptomycetaceae; genus Kitasatospora; species Kitasatospora sp. NPDC008050. Next base: position 73,651 of record NZ_JBIBIJ010000003.1, on the reverse strand, counting down.
AGTGCACGACCATGCCGGTCTGCGACAGGGTGAAGGCGAGGAAGACGCCGACGGCGTAGAGCGGGATCAGTGGTGCGGTCTTGCCGCCGAAGGCCGCGTAGATCGCGGCCGCGGTGGCCGAGAGCAGGACGATGCCGTTGCTGAAGGCCAGGCGGTCGCCCAGGCGCAGGAAGATCCGTGGTGCCTGGTTGTCGCGGGCCAGCAGGTAGAGGACGCGGGGGAAGTCGTTGTAGGCGGTGTTGGCCGCCAGGAGCAGGATCGCGGCCGTGGTGGCCGGGGTGAGGACGTAGCCGAAGCCCGAGCCGAAGGTGCGGTGGGCCAGCTGGGACAGGACCGTCTCCTGCGCGTCGGGGACGACTCCGTCGAGGTGGACCAGTGCGACCGTGCCGGCGAAGAGCGTGATGAGCAGGCCGACCATCCAGGTCAGGGTCGTGCGGGCGTTGCGCCACTCGGTCGGCTGGAAGGCCGGGACCGCGTTGGAGATCGCCTCGATGCCGGTCATCGCCGTCGAGCCGGAGGCGAAGGCGCGCAGGACCAGGAGCACACTGACACCCTCGGTCGACGTCAACTGCGGTGTCGCGCTCGGTTGGAACCCGCGGCCGGCCGAGTCGTACAGCCCGACGGCGACGAGGGCGAGGACGGTGAGGACGAAGGCGTAGGTCGGCGCGGCGAACAGCGCGCCCGCCTGCCGCACGCCGCGCAGGTTCCCGGCGAGCAGCACGGCGATCACAGCGAGGCCGATCGGCACGACGTCGCCACGGAGCGAGGGGATCGCCGAGGTGACCGCCGCCATGCCGGAGGCGATCGAGACCGCGACCGTGAGGATGTAGTCGGTCATCAGGCCGGCGGCTGCCGCCAGTCCGGGAAGACGGCCGAGGTTGGCGGTGGCGACGATGTACGAGCCACCGCCGTGCGGATAGGCACGGATCGTCTGACGGTAGGACACCCCGACCGCGAGCATCAGGAAGGCGATCGTCGCGGCGATCGGCACCGAGTAGCGCAAGCCGGCGCCGCCGGCCAGGACGAGGACGGCCAGCATCGCCTCCGGCCCGTAGGCGACCGACGAGAGCGCGTCGGCGGAGAGCACCGGCAGTGCCACCAGCTTGCGCATCCGCTCGCGCGCGATCGCGGTGCTCCGCAGCGGAGCCCCGAGCAGCACGTGCCGCACCGTGGCACCGATGCGGCCGAGCCGAGACGTCAGGGTGTCCTCGCTGGTCGCCTCGCCGGGCGGCGGTGGTCCGCCGACCGTGGCCACCCGCACGAAACGACCGAAGCCCACCGGCTGGACCTCGGAAGGAGCGGGGTAACGACCGAACTCGGGATCCACGGGCAGCGCACGGCGCCACGCCTGAGGATCCCCGGCCACCCGACCCCACTCACGGCCCACCCGGCGCAACACCGCGAGCTGCTCCTGGTCGAGTGCCGGCAAAGGTGCGTCAGGGCTGGGCGTACCGCCCTCCGGGGCGCTGCTGTTGCCGTCATTCTCCGTATTCGACACGACACACAGTGTTACGCATGGCGCCCCTCGATGAAGCAAGGCGCCCGCCGGGCCGCCAGGTTGCTCCGCCCGGGCCTTGCGCGGAGTAACCTGGAGACTACCGAAGGCACCTCGCATGCCGGCTCCGGACACTGGCGTCGTCTCCGGCGAACGGCTCTGCCGGCTCCCGTTTCGGGAGCCGGGGACAGGTCCTTCATCATGACTGTGACTCTCGATCGTGCGACTGCGATGCGATCCGCGGATTCCGCCGCCCGGTTGTCGCTTGCGCCCGACGGCGTACGGCCCGGCCGCCTGGATGGCGCCTGGTGGCCCCGCTCGCGTGACCTTCTTCTCGAAATCCCATCCCTGGCCGCGGAGTTGGACAAGCGGTGGAGCCGGCTCACCCGGATCATCGTGAACCCGGCGCAGTGGCTGGCCATCCCGCGGCAGATCCCGGTCGTCGGGCACACCGTGCACGTGGGCTGGTTCGACGAGGAGCAGAACCAGGACCTGGTCATGGTTCGTTCCTACGACCCGCTGCGACTCGAGCTGCTGGTCGTCCCGCCGTCCACGGACGCCGTCGAAGCGGCTCGGCTGATGGCCCAAGCGGCCGACCCGACCAGTACCCGCACCGCACATGCGCTGATCGCCGCTGGGAGCGACGGCGCGGCTGGGACCGACGGCGCCGCGGGGCGGGGAGCCCGCTCGGGCTTCCTGCCGTCGACCGCCAACGCCGCCGGCGGCTCCGACGGGGCCACCGACCGCGCGCGCGTCGCCCGGGCCCGGGCGGCCGCGTGGCCCGAGCCGGTGTAGCCAGGCGGGGTGGGAGTCCGGCCGTTCGGTGGGGTCGGAGCGGATCGGCGCCACCGGGGAGGGGAGCCCCGGTGGCGCCGGGTTGCCGTCAAGGCCGGACCGGTGACAGGTCCGGCCATGTCGGGCTGTCAGCAGTGCCGCCGCGCCATTCGACCAGGAACAGGCTCGCGTCATCGCTCGTGGTCCCGCCCCGCTCGCGCATGAGGGCATGGGAGAGGCTTCGCACCGCCTGCCGCACGGCGCCACCGGTGGGCCCGACGCGTTCGATCGTTTCGAACAGGCGTTTCTCGCCGAACTGCTCGCCGCCGGCCTGGTGTTCCTCGACGACACCATCGGTGTAGAAGAGCACCCGGTCGCCCTGCCGAAGCTGCCGGGCGCTGATCTGCGGTGTGGCGCCGCCGAAGCCGACCGGCAGGGTTCCTGGGCTCTCCAGGGTCTCGATCACCCGGTTGTCGCGGATCAGCAGCGGCGCCGGGTGGCCTGCGTTGACCCATTGCAGCCGACCCGTTCCGATGTCCAGTCGCATCATCTGTGCCGTGACGAACTGGTCCGGGCCGAACTGCTTGTCGATGGCGGTGTCCATGAACGTGTACAACTCGGCGAGTCCGACACCGGCGCGGCGCGCGTGCCGGTAGGCGCCGACGGCGACGGTCGCCAGCACGGCGGCGTTCAGGCCGTGGCCCATCGCGTCGATCATGGCCAGGTGCAGGATGTCGTCGTTCAGGGCGTAGTCCAGGCTGTCGCCGGCGATGTTGTAGGCGGGCTCCAGGATTCCGGCGACGGAGACCCGTGGGGTGTTCATCGACAGCGGGGGCAGCAGCGACCACTGGATCTCCGCGGCCACGCTCATCGGCTCGCGGCGCCGGGCCTGGAAGAACCGGTCGGTGTAGCCGTTCTTGGTGGCCAGCATGTCGGCGACCAGTGCGGCCAGACGCCGGAGCAACCGCCGGTCGTCATCGTCGACGGTGTCGAGGGTGACGGCGAGCACCCCGAGTTCGTCGCTCCCGTCCAGCAGCGGAAGGAACACCCGGGTGCCGTCGGCCTGTGGGTGCTCGGCCGGGGCGGCACCGACGAAGACCGCGCCGGCCCGGGAACCGTCGATGGGCACCGGATCCCCGGTGGCGAGTCCGCTGCCCGTGAGCGGTACCAGCATGTGCTGGCCGTAGTCCTGAAGGAGGATCGAGACCTCCCGGCCGCCGACCGCCCGCACCGCTGCCGCCACCAGCGGGCCGATGTGCTCGGGCGGCAGCTCGTGGGCCTGGTCCAGCAGCCACCCCAGCAGCCGCTCACCGAATCCTTCCGACCGGTCCACCACAACAGCCCCGCGCTTCTCTCGTGCGCATTCCGCGATCGGCACCCGGCCCCTGCGGCGGACTTCGGCCGCTGCTACCTGACGATGCTGCCTGCGCGTGGTCGGTCAGTGCCGCACCACTGCTCCTGTTTCAGCATCGCACCGGTTTCCGGTACGCGATACCCGCACCGTGTGGATCACGGCACCGCGGGATCCGGGTCCCGACCGGATCCCGGTCGCCGAAACCCCTGCCGAGACGCGTGGGGTGCCGGGCTGCTCCCACGATGGACCGGTGAATTCCCCGCTTCATCCGAGCGGGGGTGCAGCAAAATTGCGAACGGACATTTTTGACAGCACAATTCGTGCCGGGCTGCCATGAATTCCGGTCGTGCGGAGTATGCTGGAATGTGCCGGAGGACTTACCGGCAGAGCGATTCTGGGAGGTGCATATGAAACTCGGCAGGACAGGATCGCTGATTCTGCACCTCGCGACCGCGAAATTCTTGCCCGGCTGTTCAGCGGGAATCAAATAGAATCCCCACGTGGTGTGCGGAGCGCAGGCTCGACCCTCCGCCCCGATCGGCGTTCACGCTGGTGGGCAGGCCGTTTCCGCAGAGCTGCGGAGGCGGCCTCTTGGCGGTCCCGTGCCGGTTCGTGCAGCGGGCTCCGGTCTCAGCGCGGTTGGTGGATCAGCCGACGCAGCCGGGTACCGAGGGGGAGCTGCCGACGCAGTTGTTGGGGGTGTTTCCACTGACCGGCGTCGTGGTGAGCGTCATGGTGCCGTTCTGCCGGTAGATGCCGCCGGCCGTCGTGGTGGCGTGGTCGGCGCTGACCTGGGTGCTGGTCAGTGTGGTGGCGGTGGAGTCGACGGCCGCGATGCCGCCGCCCTGGGAGGCGGAGCTGTTGCCCGCGTTGATGAAACTGCTGGTGGTGGTGAGCGAGCCGCGCAGGCCGTTGTAGATGCCACCGCCCTGGCCGGTGGCGTTGTTCCCGGCCACGGTGCTGTTCGTGAAGGTCGCCGTCGCGCCCTTGAGCGGGGCGATGATGTCCTCGTTGGCCAGGCCGCCGCCCCTGCCGTGGGCGGTGTTGCCGGTCAGGGCGCCGGCCGTGAGGGTCACCGCGCCGTAGTTGAGGATGCCGCCGCCGTCGGTGGCGGCGGAGCCGTTGCTGAGGGTGACGTTGCCCTTGAGGGTGAGGCCGGCGCCCGCGGCGACCTTGACGATGCGGAAGGCGGCCGTGCCGACCGCCGTCGAGCGGGTGATGGTGTCGTTGTCACCGGTCAGGGTGATGGCGGTGGTGATGATCGGCAGCGCGTTCGCACCGTCGGTGTCACTGCTGTGCGACGAGGAGATGGTGTAGACGCAGTTGGTCGCGAGGACGACGTTGCCCCCGCCGGCGCTGTTGGCGGCGTTGATCGCCGCGACCAGGGCCGTCTCGTTGCAGGCCACGGCCGCCTGCGCGTGGGTGGGGACCAGCGCGGCCAACGCGGCGGTCAGGACGAGGGACCCGGCGAGGACCGGGATGGTGCTGATGCGTCGCATGACGTTCCCATCGGTTGAGGCAGACCCCCGTCTTCGTGCGGTGGTGCCCGCTGCGGTTGCGGTCCGCGCGAGCGGGCCGAGCCGGGCCAGGTCGTGGAGCGCGTGCATCACGACCCGGCCTGCCGGCCGAGCGGTGCCGGGCGCCTGCCTCAGATGGTGGGGGTCGTCGGCACCGTCGGCGCCGCGCAGGCCGTCACGGCGGCGACGCTGGCCGTGGCGGCGGTAGTGGCCGCAGCGGCGGCAGCGGTGGAGGAGGTGACCGCGGCGGCTTCGGCGGCGGCGGCGCTGGTGGCGGCCGCGACCTCGGCGGCGGCGTTGGGCGGCACGGCCTGGCTCGCCGCGATGAAGATCTTGAGAGCGGCGGCGGCTGACGCGGCGTCGGCCTGCGCAGCGGCTGCCGCGGTGGAGGCGTTGGCGGCGTCGGCTGACGAGGCGACGGTGGCGGCCGCGCAGGTCAAGGCGTTTCTGTGGGTCTGACCGGTCGAGACCGAACTCGAGCTTTTCGTCGTGGTGTTGGCCTCGGCCGCAGCCGTGCCGCCGGCCAGCAGGGCGCCGACGACAAGCGCTGCGACGGCGATGCGATGGATCTTCATGGGGTCCCTGTTCTGGGAAGGGTGAGCTCACGCCTCCGGCAGCCCAGCCGGACACGGATGCCACGGTGACAGGAGCCGAACCGGCTCCCACCAGAAGAAGAGCACCGAACGGCCCGCCTGTCCCTTCGAACCCTTGCGCCGACGCACCGCATGCCGGACCGGAACTGCCCGACTTTCCGTGTGACTTGGCTGATCAGGAACGCGTGGGACGGTCCGGTACGGACCGTTCGGCGGTCCCCTCATCGGCGTAGCGCGCCTGCGCGGACGTGTCCGCCCGCTGCGCCAACTGCCCTTGCCCGCTTCGCGATAGGGCGCGAAAAGTCGGCATCACCCGGGGCCTGCGGGCAACTGTGCTGTGACTGGCGGCAGATCGCGAATGCCGGCGCGCCGCCGCCTGCGTCCGGGCCCAGCGCCCGTCCGGCAGGATCCGCCGGACAGTCCCTAGAGGCTGAGCAGGCCGATGGCGTGGCCGTCGTGGTCCACCACCGGCCACGTGTCCAGACCGCGGGAGCGCATGGCGGCGACCGCCTCGGTGGCGGGCATGTCGGCGGTGGCGAACGGGGCGCGGTCCAGGACGATGTTGCGCACCGCGGTGCGCTCGGTGTACCAGGACCGGGTCTGGAACGGCGCGAGGTGCAGGCGGGTCAGCAACCCGGCGCAGCGGCCGTCGTCGTCGCGGACCAGGAGGTGGTCCGCGCCGGAGCTCTGCAGGATGTCCATCGCCGTGTCGACCATGACATCGTCACTGATCTGCAGTTCCGGGTGATTCATGAGGTCGCCGACGGTCGCGGGGCGTTCGAGGGTGATGGTCATGGACGGACTCCTTCGTGTCTCTCCCGCCGGTGGCGGCGGCGGTCAGGGCGCTGGCGGTGGGAGGGGCGACGGCGCCCGCCGGAGCGGGCCCCGACGCCGGTTCGCTGCTGGTGAATCTCGTGGGTCCGGCCCGCGCACCGACCTACGCGGCGAGGGTGACGCGCCTGGGTGACGTGCCGCGGGAGCCGTTGGCGGTCTGCGGGTTGCGCCCGGCCTGGGCGGGACGGCGGCGGCGGTTACGGCTCGCGGAGGCGCTGCGGCGGGGCCGTTCGACGACGGGGTCGGGGATCACGACGGGGACGCCGGTGGGGACGCGGGCGCCGGTGATTCGCGCGAGTTCCTCGTCACCGGAGTGGATCCGGGTGGATGCGGGGGTGATGCCGGCGGTGGCCATCAGGCGGGTCATCTCGCGGCGCTGGTTGGGCAGCACCAGGGTGACGACGGTGCCGGACTCGCCGGCCCGGGCGGTGCGGCCGCCGCGGTGCAGGTAGTCCTTGTGGTCGGCCGGCGGGTCCAGGTTGACGACCAGGTCGAGCCCGTCGATGTGGATGCCGCGGGCGGCGACGTTGGTGGCGATCAGCGCGGTCACCTGGCCGTCGCGGAACTGCTCCAGGGTGCGGGTGCGCTGCGGCTGGGACTTGCCCCCGTGCAGCGCCGCCGCCTTCACCCCGCTCGACAGGAGGTACTCCACCAGGCGGTCCGCGCCGTGCTTGGTGTCGACGAACATGATCACCCCGCCCTCGCGGGAGGCGATGTGGGCGATCGCCGCGTCCTTGTCCCGGCTCTGCACGTGCAGGACGTGGTGCTCCATGGTGCTGACCGCCGCGGCCGAGGGGTCCACCGAGTGGGTGACCGGGTCCTTGAGGAAGCGCCGCACCAGCCGGTCGACGTTGCGGTCCAGGGTGGCGGAGAACAGCATCGTCTGGCAGCCTTCGGCGACCTGGTCGAGGAGCTCGGTCACCTGCGGCAGGAAGCCCATGTCGGCCATCTGGTCGGCCTCGTCCAGCACGGTGATGCCGACCCCGTCCAACTGGCAGTCACCGCGCTGGATCAGGTCCTTGAGCCGGCCGGGGGTGGCCACCACGACCTCCGCCCCGCGGTTCAGCGCCTGCGCCTGGCGGCCGATCGACATCCCGCCCACCACGGTCGCCATCCGCAGGCGCACCGCGTGTGCATAGGGGGTGAGCGCCTCGGTGACCTGCTGCGCCAGCTCGCGCGTGGGCACCAGCACCAGGGCCAGCGGCCGGCGCGGCTCGGCACGCTGCCCGGCGGTGCGGGCCAGCACGGCGAGGCCGAAGGCGATGGTCTTGCCCGAACCCGTACGCCCACGTCCCAGCACGTCACGGCCGGCCAGCGAGTTCGGCAGCGTCGCGGCCTGGATCGGGAACGGCGAGGTGACGCCCTGACGGGTCAGCACCGACAGCAGCGCCTTCGGCATGTCCAGCTCGTCGAACGACTCGACGGCCGGCAGTGCCGGGGTGGTGCTGACCGGCATCGCGAACTCGCCCTGCTGGGCAGAGCCCTGACGCCCTCCCCGGCCCGACGACCGCTCGGCGCCCGCTGAACGGGAACCGTGGAAGGCGCTGCCGCCGGAGCGGGGCCCGGAGCCGGTGCCGCGTGCGGAGCGGGATCCGTAGCCGCCGCCGGAGCGCGGGCCTTCGGCGGAGCGGGAGTTGGTGTTCTGGTACGAGGATCGACTGGAACGATTCATCGGAAAACCTTCCTCAGGGCGGCACGTCACGAGGAAGGCTCCGCGGCGCGGGGCGCCGGCGGAGACCCAAGGGAACGGGCCGGAAATGTGACGGGTGAAGCGTGGACGGTAGAACCGTGCGGCACGTCACCTACGGTCGGCGCTCACCGGCAGGGGCGGGAGCGAAGACCTCGAACCGTGAGATGTCACGGCAGGGCGCCGATCCGGACGCGGCGCTGTGCGTCTCGCGTCGGGATGGCAAGCCGGTGGCGGAGCCAGCGGGCCTGAGCGGCCGGGGGATGCGTGGTGGCGCAATGCCGAGGGGCCCGCACCGGGCATGTACGCGGTGCGGGCCCCTCGCTGCTAGGCGGGTGCCATGGCAGAAAAACTACAGCGGACGAATGTTCTCGGCCTGCGGGCCCTTCTGGCCCTGCGTGACGTCGAACTCGACCTTCTGGCCCTCGAGCAGCTCACGGAAGCCGTTGGCGTTGATGTTCGAGTAGTGGGCGAACACGTCAGGACCGCCACCCTCCTGCTCGATGAAGCCGAAGCCCTTTTCCGCGTTGAACCACTTCACAGTGCCATTAGCCATAAAAATCTCCTTCAAGGGGCTGTTCGGAGCGCGCACAGTGCGGGCTCCGAGTCGCCGCGATGAGCACCCACCCGGGGAAGAGCCGGGAAACAAAAATGCACCTGCGAAACATCAGCAGGCGCACACAAAGTTCATGGGAACCACTACTGCAACTAAGACGACTCTAGCAGGCCCCGGCCTGCAACGGTGGAATATTTCACCGCCGGTTTCGCGGCCGCCCTCCTCCTCGGCCGCCGCCCCGAGCCGTCGGTAACGCCAACACGCCGCGTGAGAAGGTCGGTTGAAGGGGTACGGTCGCGCTCCCTGTCCAGCGTCGCCGGTTCCGCAGCGCGGTGCGACAGGCCCGGGACGGCGCCGCGCGGGCTCCCGCCACGGCGGACCCGGTCGCGGGCAGTCACCGCGTGAACTGCCATCGGCAACAGCGAGGACACGATTCGAATGCCGACCCCATGCACATTCGAGTCCTGCCGAAGGGACCGCTCCCGCGATTTCCGGCGCATACTGCAAGGAATGACGAAATCAGCAGCAGTCCGCCGACCCCTGCCCACCAGCCCCTTCAAACCCCGGGTCGAGGCGCCACCCAAGCGGTTCGCCGTGGGCGACCGCGTCACCCACGACACCTACGGCCTCGGCCGGGCCATCGGGGTCGAAGGAGACAGCGACATCGCAGTACTGGTCGACTTCGGATCGCGCCAGGAACGCATCACCCAGCCGTACACCAGGATGTTCAAGCTCTGACCCCCGGGCGCCCCGGGTGCAGGCCCGGCGACGGCGATCAGGTAGACCAGTCCGTGCACGACGATGCCGACGAGGCCCAGCACGATCGCCACGATGACGACCAGCAGGAAGAGGACCATCACCTGCCTCCGTCACGGATCGGCGCGCGCTCAGCGGCGGGCGAGCTGGCGTTCGCCCGCGGCGCCGCTCTGGTAAGGCAGGCCGTAGTGCTGGAAGACGGCCTCCTCGTCCCCGGCGGGCAGGACGTCGTCGGTGCCGATCGCGGGGCAGTCCTTCACCAGCGACTTGGCGTAGGCCACCTTCACGTACCCGGGCCCGACCGACGCGCCTTCGAGGGGGACGAAGACCAGACGGTGGCGGGTGGGCAGGCCCACCTGCACGGTGGCCATGGCCGGCTCGTCGGTACTGGTGTCGACGTAGACCGCCTCCATCGTGCCGATCTTGTGTCCCTGGGCGTCGACGACGTCGTGCATGCGCCATTCACGAATGTCCTGGATCTGGATCACCGTCGTCCCCTTGCTGTGGTCGCCGGCCCGGGCAGGTTTCCGCACCTTCCAGCCTGCTCCCGCTCGCCTGCTTTCACCAGAGGCCGCCATGGCCTGTTCCACTGCTACGAGGCGTTCATCCACATCGTCGACTCGATGTTCAACCAGCACGCGGATCGTGACGATGCCGATCCAGTCCCCGCTGATGAGCACCATCGGCGAACTCGGCTCCTTGCGCGGCAGGGCCGTCATGGTCAGGTGAGGTGGTTGACCAGGGCGGTGAACAGCGCGGGAGCGCGGGTGGCCAGCGGGACGATCCCCGGGGCCAGCATCGAGCTGGCGCGGATTCGGACCAGCGCGTCGGTGAGCAGGCGGTGGCGCCGGGTGGACCGCCGCCATGCCTGTTCGTACGCCTGTGGTTGGTCGGCGCGCAGGCAGCGCACCAGGTGGGCGGCGCCGGTCAGGGCGAGGGAGATGCCCTCGCCGGTGAGTGCGTCGATGTAGCCGGCGGCGTCGCCGACCAGCAGGACCCGCCCGGCGACCCGGGTCCGGACCCGGCGGCGCATCGGTCCGGCGCCGCGCACGGCGGTGGCGGACTGGGTGGGCAGGCGGTGGTGGAGGGCGGGGAACGCGGTCAGCAGCTCATCGAACGGCAGGCGCTCGCCGGTGAGGATGGCCACGCCGATCAGGTCGGGGGCCAGCGGGGTGACGTAGGCCTCGCCGAGGGCGGACCAGTGGACCTCCACGCAGTCGCTCCAGGGCGCCACGGCGAAGTGCCGCCGCAGCCCGTAGCGCGGTGGCCGTGGGTCGGGGCGTTCCAGGCCGAGCTGCCGCCTGATGGGGGAGTGCAGGCCGTCGGCGGCGACCAGGTAGCGGGCGGTGAGACCGGCGGCGGTGACGCGGTCGCCGTGCTGGTGGATCGTGGTGACCTTCCTCGCCGGCATGGGCACGCCGAGGTCGGCCGCCCGGCGGAACAGGGCAGCGTGCAGGACGGTCCGCCGCACGCCCATGCCCACCTCGTGCCGGAACCTGGCCTCGGCGAGGTGCCGCTGGTCCAGGTAGCGGATGCCGTGGATCGGGTGTCCGTCGAGTGTCACGCCCAGCTCGGCCAGGGCATGGACGGCCCCGGGCATCAGGCCCTCGCCGCAGGCCTTGTCGATCGGGGCCGGGCGTGGTTCGAGGAGCACCGCGTCGAGCCCGGCCCGGGCGGCGTGGATCGCGGTGGCGAGACCGGCGGGTCCGCCGCCGGCGATCAGCAGGTCGATCATGCCGGCACCGGCGTGCAGCGGGTCAGGGCGGCGTTCTCGCAGCGCAGCCGGGTGGCGAGCAGCGGGAGGTCGAGCAGGGTGAAGGCGGTCGCGGTGAGCCAGGCGCCGTGGACGAGCGGCAGCGCGCCCCCCTCGGCGACGACGGCCAGGTAGTTGGGGTGGCTGAGCAGCCGGTAGGGCCCCGCGGTGACCAGCGGCAGGCCGGGCACCACGATCACCCGGGTGTTCCAGCGTGGTCCCAGGGTGGTGATGCACCACCAGCGCAGTGCCTGGGCGGCGATCGCCAGGGCGAGCATCGGCCAGCCGAGGGCGGGCAGGAACGGGCGCTGGGCGAGCTGGACCTCGGCCAGGCAGCCGGCCAGCAGCCCGGTGTGCAGCAGGACCATCACGGGGTAGTGGCCGCGCCCGTACTCGATGCCGCCGCGCGCCAGGCTCCAGGCCGCGTTGCGGCGGGCGACGGCAAGCTCGGCGAGGCGCTCGGCGGCGACCAGGAGGATCAGCAGGGTGAAGGGGGACACGAGGACCTACCAGCGCAGCAGGACGAGTTCGGAGCAGAAGCCGGGCCCCATGGCGAGCAGCAGGCCCGGCGTGCCGGGCGGTGGTGGGCGCAGCGCGAGGGTGTCGCGCAGGATGTGCAGCACCGAGGCGGAGGAGAGGTTGCCGACCTGGGCCAGCGAACGCCGCGTCAGTTCCAAGGCCTGGGCGTCCAGCCCGAGCGTTTCGCTCAGGGCGTCCAGGACCTTGGGGCCGCCCGGGTGCGCGACCCAGGCGGTGACGTCCGGCGGCTTCAGGTCGTGCTCGGCGAGGAAGGACCGGACGTCCTCACCGACGTGCAGGCGGACCAGCTCGGGCAGCTCGGCGCCGAGCACGATCTTGAAGCCGCTGTCGCCGATGTCCCAGCCCAGCGCGCGCTCCGTGCCCGGGTACAGCCGGCTGCGGGTGGCCACCACCTGCGGCCCGGGGAACTCCCCATGGCGCGAGTGATCCCGACCGACGGCCACCAGGGCGGCGGCGCCATCACCGAAGAGCGCGCCGGCCACCATGTTCTGCACCGAGGTGTCGGTGCGCTGCAGGGTGAGTGAGCACAGCTCGACCGAGAGCAGGACCGCGACCTGATCGGGGTGGCCCAGGAGGTAGTCGTGCAGCCGGGCGAGACCAGCGGCACCGGCGACGCAGCCGAGACCGAAGATCGGCACCCGCTTCACGTCCGGCCGCAGGCCCACGCGCCCGGCCAGTCGGGCCTCCAGCGAGGGCGCCGCGATGCCCGTCACGGAGGTGGAGATCACCAGGTCCACCTCCTCGGGCGCCAGGCCTGCCGCCGCGAGGGCGCCGGTCAGCGCCTGCTCGGCGAGCCCGACCCCGGCTTCGATGAACAGGTCGTTGGCCTGCCCGAACCCGCTCAACTCGCGGTAGTGCTCCAGCGGTAGGACCAGGTGACGGGTGCCGACCGTGGACGTGGCGTGCAGCCGCTCCAGGACACCACGCTGCGTGTCCGGCGGCGGGCACATCGCCGCGAGGGCCTCGGTGATCTCTCCCTGCTCGTACCGGTACGGCGGGAGAACCCCGTGGACGGCGGCGACTCTGGTCATCGGGCCAGCATAGGGTCGAACTGATGGTTCATCATGAAATGGCCGGGATTCGGTAGTTTGCCCGATCTAGGATCAGGGGCGTGCACACCGCCGGAGCCCAGCACCCGCCCGCAGCCACCGTCGTGGACGCGTCTCCCGGCCCGGGCGGGCCGGTCCGCGGGCTGCTGGCCGCCTCTCACGCCGCCCCGTCGATCGCCGTCACCGCTGTGATCACCGCCCTGGCCGCCGCCTCGGGGCGTGGCGTGGCGGGCAGCGTGCTGGTGGCCTCGGCGGTGCTCGCCGGGCAGCTGTCGGTGGGCTGGTGCAACGACCGGATCGATCTGCGCCGGGACCTGGCCACCGGCCGGGGCGACAAGCCGCTGGTGGCCGGCACCGTGCGCCCGCGGGTGGTGGCCGTGGCCGCCGGGTGCGCGCTCGCGCTGTGCGTTCCGCTGTCACTGGCGGGCGGCCTTGCGGCCGGCGCCGCCCACCTGGTCGGGGTCGCCGCAGCCTGGTCGTACAACCTGAGGCTCAAGTGCACAGCGATGTCCTGGCTGCCCTACGCCGTGGCCTTCGGGCTGCTGCCCGCCTTCGTCACCCTCGCGCTGCCCGGCCACCCCTGGCCTGCCGGGTGGGTGATGGCCGCCGGCGCGCTGCTCGGCACAGGCGCCCACGTCACCAACGTCCTGCCGGACATCGACGACGACCTGCGCACCGGCATCCGCGGCCTGCCCCAGCGCCTCGGCCCGCGACGCGCGCGGGTGCTGGCGGGCGTCCTGCTGCTCGCCGGGGCGATCGTCCTGGTCCTTGGGCCGACCGGGCCGCTCGGCACCGTCGGCTGGGGCTCGCTCGCCGTCACCGGCGTACTGGCGCTCGCGGTCGCGTTGCCGACCGGCGCCGACCCGCGAAGCCGGTTGCCGTTCCTCGCCACCCTCGCCTTGGTCGCTCTCGACACTGCGCTGCTCCTGCTGCGCGGTGCGGCTCTGACCTGACAAGGCGCCGCTGGGCGGTCACCCGACCCGGGCTGCCGGGATGCTCGCCTCCCACCCGTGGACCGGGCCGAGCCCTTCGGTGTCCGCAGGGCCTGACCGCGTCCCCCGCACGCGCGAGGAGGCGGGGGACACCGGGTTCCGCTGAGGGCCGGTCGGCCTTGGACGGGCTGACCGGCCCTCACCCTGTCGGCGTCAGTCCGTCAGCGTCCGCAGGAGGCGATGCTCCTCCTGCTCGCTGAGCCCCTCGCGGTCCTGGGGCAGGCCGCCGCGCAGGGCGTCGACCGAGAGGCCGACCACTTGGGGGTCGTAGCCGGCCACGTCGACGACCGCGTCCCAGCGGCGGTGGGACAGCGCGGACAGGTCACCGGTGCGGTCGCCGATGACGGTCTCGACCCCGGGGAACAAACCGGGGTTGGTGCGACCGCGGTTGAACAGGGTCACCTGGTGGCCGTCGGCCAGTGCGGCCTCGACGACGGCGCGGCCCAGGAAACGGGTACCGCCGAGAACGAGAAGACTCAGCGGTCGAAAGGTACTGCTGCGCATGGTGTGCGACTCCGGAAGGGATGCTGGGGTCCGGGCCGCGGCGGCATGGAGCCGACTCAGTCGGCGACCCGGATGAGGACATGGCGAAACTCGCTCACGGCACCCATAACCCCACCTCCCTCGGTCGCGATCGACGCCCGGCACTGTAGCGGCAGCCGTTCACCGCGCCCAGGGATTTTCTGCCCGCGCCAGGGCGGAGGCGGACACGCATGATCGGGGTGGGGCCCTGCGGGTTCGGGCCCGTGACCTGGTACACCCGGGCGTCCCCCAGTACCGCAGTGGGCCGAGCGGGTGACGCTGTTGCGCCGTCCGGGCCTGTCGGCTCGCTGAGCGGAGGGGTCCGGGCGGTGGGCGCTGACACTGGTCGGGTGCGCCTCGTCGTGGGGGCCCTGTGATGATTCGAGCGGAAGAAGTCCCTTGATGAAGCCTGTTATCGCAGCAGTTGCGGGTACTGCCGCTCTGGCGGCACTGGTGGTCGGCTGCTCCAGCAGCTCCAAGTCCACGTCGAGTGCTGCCTCCGCGTCGAGTTCCGCGTCCGCGGCCTCGACGGGCGCATCGGCCGCATCGGCCGGTGGGGCCGCCACGCTCAAGACCGCCGACTCGCCCGACGGGAAGATCCTGGTCGACGGGTCCGGCCGGACACTGTATGTGTTCGAGTCGGACACCACCTCGACCTCGACCTGCAACGGTGCTTGTGCGGCGGCGTGGCCGCCGGTCGTCACGACCGGAACGCCGAACTCCAGTGGTGTCACAGCATCCCTGGTCGGCACGAGCATGCGAGCGGACCACACGACCCAGGTCACCTACAAGGGGCACCCGCTGTACACCTTCGCCGACGACGCCAAGGCCGGTGACACCAACGGTCAGGGTTCCACGGCGTTCGGCGGGAAGTGGTACGTCGTCGGCCCCAGCGGCGATGCGATCACCACCACGGCCTCCACCCCTGCCGCCACGCCCAGCAGCACCTCGGGTGGCAACGGCTACTGACGCCGAAGTCCGGCCGCACCCCGCCCACTCGCGCGTCCGTCTCGCGCCGGACGGGGTGCGGCCGACGACGGTGGTGCCGTCGGATCAGGTGAGTCCTCAGGCCATCAGCTCGGGCGCGAAGTAGTCACGCAGTCGAGCGATCTTCCCGTCGCGGATGCGAAAGATCTGTACCAGCGAGACGGCCACGTCGTCTCCGTCCCCGTCGAAGACCGTGTCGATCTCGGCGATGAACACGTCGGGGTCGGCGGTGGTGTGCAGCACGTATCCGGACTTCTCGAGGTTCGGCGCCCGCTCGCTCTTCACCGGCTGCTCGTAGTACGCCGCCATCGCGCTACGGATCTCCTCGCGACCCACCAGCCTCCTGGGGAAGGCGGCGCCGGCAGGCACGAGCGGCGCCTCGAAGACACCGTCCGGGGTGAAGCTCTCGGCAAGAGCATCGGCATTGCGGGTGATGGCGCCGGCGTAGAGGTAGCTCTCGAAGATCTGCTGTGGTGTTCGGGACACGGTGGCCTTCCTGGAGTCGACTTGGAGGACCAGACAATCACAGGGACGCCACCGGCAACGGGGCTCCTGGAGGAGGACGTCGAGGAGCCGGCCGAGCACGGTGGCCCGGCCCGGTTCGGGGTTGGCCAGCTCGTGGGAGAGCAGGGTGATCACGGTCCCTCTTCCGGGAGTTCGCGCAGCGCAACGCCCACGCCTGGACCGCAACGGCGCGTGCGTGACCAGGTCCACCGGGAGGTGGCCCGCGGGATGCCCTCGTCGAGCCGTCCGGCCGGCGTCAGCTCCCTGCGGCGGCCAGGCTGCCGTGGTGGGCGGGCCGGGCGTCGCGGCGCAGGCGGTGGAGCGTGAAGCGGTCGAACAGCACCGGGGTGGGGACGGGGTTCACCACCGTGGCGGCCGGCGTGTGGTAGTAACTGACGGTGATCGTGGTGCGCCCGCCGAGGAGGGATCCCGGGTCGACGTCGAAGACGGCGACGCCGTAGGGGAAGGCGGTGTCGGGGTCGCGGACCGCCGACCAGGTGGCCTTCTCCTTCGCGTCCGGGTCGGCCTTGAAGGTCAGCCGCTGGGTGCGCACGAACGCCTCCGGCACGCCCCCGGCCGTGGGGTCGGTGAGGTAGGTGTCGTCGTTCGAGGCGGTGCCGCCGCCGCCCAGGATCAGATGGACGGTGCCCTTGGAGGTGTCGATGTCGTGGATCTCGTCGCTGACCACGCTCGGGCGCAGCAGGCTGCCGGGGTCGGTGCCGCGTACGGCGTAGGTCCGCTCGTAGTCGTGGTCGTGACCGCAGAGCACCAGGTCGACCTGGTAGCGGTCGAAGACGGGCAGGAGCTGCTCGCGCAGGCCCATGTCGCCGCCGTGGCTGGTGGCGGAGGACGACATCGCGAACTGGTGCATGGACGCCACGATCCAGTCGACGTCGTGGCCGGCCCGGGCGCGGGCCAGGGTGCGCTCGAGCCAACGAAGTTGGGCGCCCTCGCTGTATCCGGAGATGTAGATCGACTGGCCGGTGGCCGGGTCGATGCTGGCATCGTCCTCGACGGCGAGGTCGTTGCCGTCGATGGAGAGGAACAGCACCGAGCCGACCTGGAAGCTGTACCAGTTGCCGCAGAAGTCACGGCTGTTGTTGTCCGGGAGGTCGAAGCGGGTGTGGTACGAGGCGTAGCCCAACTCCCCGCCACCGGCCTCGACTTCGTGGTTGCCCGGGGCCGGCATCCAGGGGCGGTTCGCGGCCGAGACGGACATGTTGTTCATGAACGCGTCCCACGCCTGCGGCTGCACGGCCGTGTTGTTGTTGGCATACGCCAGATCACCGTTCAGCAGGTGGAACAGCGGCGCGAACTGCTCCACGTTGCGCACCGCCGCCGCACCGTGGATCGACGACTTGCTGAACGAGGCGGAGCCGGTGCCCAGGTCGCCGAAGCTGGTGAACCGAAACGCCGTGCGGCCCTGCGCGGGCGCGGTGCGGAAGGTCCCGCGCTTCGGGGCGGCGCCGTCGTGTGACACCTCGTAGACGTACGAGGTGTCAGGGCGCAGGCCGTGCAGACGCACCCGGTGGGTGTAGGTCTCGACCTTGTTCAGTCCGTCGACGTAGGTGCGGGTCTCCGCGTCGACGACCCGTCCGAACCCGCCCTTCGTCGTACCCAGGCGCAGCCGGGGACGGCTCACCGAGGCGGCGGTGGCCCAGGAGACGGACATCTCGCGCGAGGGCTCGTTGCCGAAGCTCAGGTGCACCTGCTCCGGGCCGGGGGTGTCCGCGACGGCGGGCCGGCTCCACAGCAGGGTGGAGGCGGGCAGCGCCGCCAGCGATGATGCCACGGCCGTGGTGCGGAGAACGGTCCTGCGCGAGGGGTGTGCCACTTGCTGCCTCCTGAGCTGGGGTGATCGCCCGGAGGATCGCAGCCGCAAACCACCCCGGGCCCAGCCCGAGGGGAACAGTCGGCGACGGCCTGGGGAACGACGACCCGGTATGGCAGCAAACCGGATTTTCTCCGCTTCTCCTCGCCGACGTGGTGCGCTGGTGGCAGGCTTTACGGGAACGAGTCCGGTGAACCGCTTACCGACTGATCGGGAGCAGGCCATGGGCCACATCCACATCGTGCTGTTCGCGACCCTCGACCTCGTCGGGCAGGCGCCCGGCGGCCCTGACGAGGACCCGCAGGGGTTCCCGTTCGGCGGCTGGCAGGCGCCCCTGCTGGACGAGGTCGCCGGAGCGCAGGTCGGTGCCGCGTACGAGGGCACGGACGCCCTCCTGCTCGGCCGGCGGACGTATGACATCTTCGCCGGCTACTGGCCTCACCAGGAGGGCGGCAAGGACAACGGGTTCGCCACGCTCTTCAACAGCATCCCGAAGTACGTGGCCTCTCGCGGCAGGCCCGACCTCTCGTGGGCCGGGTCCACGCAGCTCGGCCCGGACCTCGCCGGCGCGGTGCGTGAGATCCGTGACCGGCACGAGAACGTGAAGGTCGTCGGGAGCCTGAACCTCGTGCAGACCCTCCTGCGCGAGAAGCTCTTCGACCGTCTCGACCTCTGGCTGCACCCGATCGTGCTCGGTGTCGGGAAGAAGGTGTTCGACGACGGCGCGGTGCCCACCAACGTCACGCTGCTCGCACCCCCGGTAGCCAGCTCGAAGGGCACCGTCTACCTGCGTTACGGGCTCGCCGACGGCACTCCCGCGACGGGGGACATGAGCGCACCCGATCGCGGTGCCGGAAGCGACTCGTGAGTCAACACGGAACAGCGCCTTCACCCGTCCGCTGACGGACGATCAGCACCCTTTCGGGTGGCTGGGGTTGTACTGGAAGGTGCCGTCGACCTCCTGGGCGTGCGAGGGGGTGTCCCACGTGACCACGCGCCACGCGCAGATGTCGGCGCTCGCCGTGAACGCCAGGGTGTTGCCGGAGGCGGGGAAACGCTGGTACCGGTCGCACCCCAGGTTGTTGGCGTGCGCGGCGCCCCGCACGACACGGTGGGTGGCCTCGAAGACCTCGAGCCTGATGGCCGATCCGCCCGATCCGTTGTGGCACCAACGCACCACCGACATGGCGCCGCCGGTCAGCTTCCGGTTTCCGGACAGCGTGAAGGTTCCGCTGCCGCAGGTGAGGCTGCCGGTGTAGCAGGCGCTGCTTTGGCCGGTCGTCGCCGCGGCAGCAGGAGAAGCGCCGGCCAGGCCCAGCGTCGTGACGAGTGCGGCAGCGGCCAGAGCGGTAACGCTTCGTGTTGGCTTCATGACAGAAACCATCGCAGCTTGACGATCCGCCGGGCAAGAGCCTCTCCCCGAAAGTCCACCGCGCCCGCGGCGCGCGCACCGACGCCGGGTGCGGACAGCGCGGCAAGCTGCTCGCGGCGAGCACCGCCGCGAGCAGCTTGCCGGAGAGTGGCTGCCGGAGAGGCAGGACCGTCAGTCGGGGTACGAGCAGACCTTGATCGGGTCGCCCCGGTCACGAGTTCTCGTGGGCTCCGCTGCAGTGCGCTGTGACCTCCCAGGCCGCCTCGATCATCCGGAAGATCTCGTCCACCGCGGTCTCTGGATCGGCCGCCTCGCGGGCCAGCGAATAGGCGTCGATCACGAACCGCGCGATCGTCCGGCTCGCCGTTGTGGTCCGGGACAGTTCGGGATCGGCGGCGATGGCCCTCGCCAGCGTCTCCGCGTGGCGCAGCCTCATCGACTCGTCGTACTTCCGCAGGGCGGGTGACTCGTCGATCATGCGCCGGATCGGGGCGGCGCCCTCCGCTGTGCAATGGCGTACCAGGGCCTGGATCTCGCGGCGCAGTGCGGGGATGAGGGGCTCGTGCGGTGCCCGGTCGGTGACCGCCCGCGTGAGGCGTTGTTCGAAGTCCTCGTCCTGTTCGAACACCAGGGCCTCTTTGGCGGCGAAGTGGGAGAAGAGCGTGGTGACGGCCACGTCGGCGTCGGCGGCCACGTCACGGATGCCCACCGCGTCGTACCCGCGTTCATCGAGCTGCCCGCCGGAGTCGGGCTGGACGCCGCCGGGGTGGTGGACGAGGTCGGCGAGGGCGTCGAAGGGGTCCAGGCCGGCGACCACGTGTTCGGCGAAGGCTCCAGCACCTACGCCGAGTTCGCGGTGCTGTCGGCCTGGGCCCCGATGCCCGAGGGCCTGACGTTCGAAGAGGCCGCCGGCTACCCCTCCGTGGTGGAGACCGCGCTGCGCGTCATCCGCGAGGCCGGTGTGCAACCCGGGCAGACGCTGCTGGTCAGCGGTGCGTCCGGGGGAGTCGGATCGGCGGTGCTGCAGATCGCCCGCGACCGCGGCATCACGGTGATCGGCACCGCCGGGGCCGCGAACCAGGACTATCTGCGGAGCCTGGGTGCCCTCGCCACGACGTACGGCGAGGGCTGGGTCGAGCGGGTGCGGCAGCTCGGCCAGGTCGACGCGGCCCTCGATCTGGCCGGCTCGGGCGTGATCCGCGAGCTCGTCGAGCTGACCGGGGACCCGCAGAAGGTGATCTCCATCGCCGATCTCGCCGCGCCGGAGTTCGGTGTCCGGTTCTCCGGCACGGCCGGGAGCGTGCCGGATGCGCTCGCCGAGGCCGCCGCCCTCATCGCACGGGGAAAGCTCCACATCCCGGTCGAGAAGTCGTACCCGCTCGCCGAGGCCGCGGCGGCGCACATCGACAGCCAAGCCGGTCACACCCGCGGGCGCCGGGTGATGATCGTCTGAGCCGCTTCCTGCACAGCAGCCCGGCCCGGCAGGCCGAACTCCTTGCTCGACCACGCGACCGACCGCAGTGGCGGCGAGATCCAGCAGTGGTGCACCGGACCCGCCGCGCAGGGGCTGCTTCAGCGGGACCATCGGGGCCTATCTGCGTGTTCGGCGGCAGAGCGAGTGGCGGCCCCCCACCCCGCAACACATCACCTGACCCACAACGCACCACCTGACCCACACCGCACACCCCAACCGCCTTCTCCCCTCAGCGACAACAGCCGCGAAATGGCTCAGAGGTGTCTGTCTGGTCGCATTCGGCTGCGTTAGCGTCGCCTTCCGAACACCGATGGGGAGGTCTCGTTGCGCGCTCTCGTCTATCTGGGTCCAGGCTCCGCCGAACTGCAGGACAGGCCCGCCGCACGGCTCGTGCACGATGATGACGTCGTGGTGGAGATCGTCGGTACGGGAGTCTGCGGAACCGACCGCAAGATCCTGCTCGGGCGGTTCCCGGCCCGGCCGGGCGTGGTGCTCGGGCACGAGGCGGTGGGTGTGGTGCGGGAGACCGGGGCGCAGGTGCGTTCGGTCGGGGTGGGGGACCGGGTGGTGGTCAACCCGACGCTGTACTGCGGCTGGTGCGTCCCGTGCCGCCGGGGAGCGACCAACTTCTGCCGTCACAAGGCCGGGACCGAGGTCGGCGTCGACCGGGACGGCACGTACGCGCAGACCGTGACCTTGCCGGAACGTTTCGTCGAACGGGTTCCCGCCGGGCTGCCCTTCCGCAGCGCGGTCCTGATCGAGCCGCTCGCCTGCGTCCTGAGCAACGTCGAGGCCGCGTCCGTCACCTTCGACGACACCGTGGTGGTGCTCGGCGCGGGCCCGATCGGGATGCTGACCGCCCTGGTCGCCGCCCGCCGGGCGCGCCGGGTCACCGTCGCCGAACCGGACGGCTACCGGCTGGAGCGGGCCCGCGAACACTTCGCGCACGTGGTGGACGTGGCCGGAACGGACCCGGCCGAAGCCGTGCTGAAGACCTCGGGCGGCGAGCGTCCTTCCGTCGTCTTCGACACCACGGGCACCGGCCTGGACGCGGCGCTACGGCTGATCGACGACGGCGGCCGGGTGGTGGTGATGGGCTTCGACGACACCTACACCGTGCCGCTGCGCCCGCTCCAGCTCACCAACCGGGGCATCAAGCTGATCGGCGCCGGGGACTACCGGGCCGACATCTTCCCTGTCGCCGTGGACCTGGCCGCCGAACTCGGCGCCCCACGGCGCCCCGGCAGCGGCACCGGCACCGGCGCCGGCACGCTCCTGGAGCGGCTGGTGACGCACGAGTTCCCGCTTGAGCGGTACTCGGAGGCGTTCACCGCGCTCGGCGGCCTCACCCGGGACGAGCGGGCCGACGGGGACGACGGCACCGAACGGCCACCGAGCTACGACGCGCTCAAGGTCGTCATCCGCTCGCACCGCGGCCCGGTCGGCGCCGACGGTTGGCCGGTGGACCTGTGAGCGCGCCGCGCCTGGGCTCGATCGAGTCCGGCGGGACCAAGTTCGTCTGCCTGGTCGGCTCGGCCCCCGACCGGATCGAGGCCGAGACCCGGTTCCCGACCGGCCAGCCGGGCCCCACCCTGGCCCAGGCCATCGCCTTCTTCCAGGAGACCGCCGCCAGGACCGGACCGCTGGACGCGATCGGCATCGCCTCCTTCGGGCCCCTCGAACTGCGGCCGGGCCATGCCAAGTTCGGCCACCTCGCCGCCACCCCCAAACCCGGATGGTCCGGCGTGGACGTCGCCGGACCGTTCGCTGCCGCGCTCGGAGTGCCAGTGGGCATCGACACCGACGTCAACGGGGCGGCCCTCGGCGAGGGCCGCTGGGGCGCTGCGCGGGGCTTGGACACCTACGTCTACCTCACCGTCGGCACCGGGATCGGCGGCGGCGCGGTGATCGGCGGCAAGGTCGTCAGCGGCCTGGTCCACACCGAGATGGGCCACCTCGCGGTGCCCCGGATCGCGGGCGACGCCTTCCCCGGCTCCTGCCCCTTCCACGGCGACTGCTGGGAGGGGCTGGCGGGAGGCGAGGCGATGGGCGCCCGCTGGGGAACCCCGGCCGAAGAACTGACCGGCGACGCACTGCGCAAGGCGCTGCGGCTGGAGGCGGCCTACCTGGCCGCGGGGCTGCGCAACATCATCTACACGACCGCACCCCAGCGGATCGTGATCGGCGGCGGCGTCGCGGAACTCCCCGGGCTCTTCCCGCTGCTCCGCGCCGAACTGACCGCGGCACTGGGCGGATACCCCGGGCTGCCCGAGCACGCAGCCGAGGACTTCGTGGTCCCGGCACGGCTCGGCCGGCTCGCCGGACCGGCCGGCGGACTGGTCCTGGCGGCCGGGGCGGTCGCCGCCGCACGGCCGGGGTCCGGCGCTGGGCCATCGGGGGGAGCGGATGCATGAGGACGGCCCCGGGCCGGGCAGGCTGGCCAGTGTGACGCGCCCCGAGCCGGTGGGCCTCCTGGACCCGGCCACCCACGCCTGGCTGACCCGGCACGCCCTGCCCGGCGCCCTGCTGCACGAGATGGACCCGCTGCCCGGCGGGTTCACCAACGACATGGCCCTGCTCACCGCCCAGCCCCCCGACGCGCCGGGCGCCGAGCGCTACGTGCTGCGCCGCTACCGGCCCAGCGGCAGCAGGGTCCCGCGCAACACCTGTGCGGTGGAGATCGCCGTCCTCGGCCGGGCGGCGGCCCGTACCGTCCCGGTGACCGCGGTGGTCGCAGCCGATCCGCACGGCCGGGCCACCGGCCGCCCCACCCTGCTCTACCGGTTCGTGGACGGGACCCCGCTCAGCCAGGTGCTCGCGGACGGCCCGGTGAGCGGCGAGGCGCGGGCCCTGGGCCGGGCCGTCGGTGCGGTGCTGGCGCGGATCGGCCGGGTCGAGCTGCCCCGCCCGGGGATCTTCGGCGACTCTTCGCTGGTACCGGCCCCGGACGGTGCGGCCCCGCTGGACGACCTGCCCGGTTTCGTCGAGTGCTGTCTGGTCGAGGCGGCCTCGGCCGGACCGCTGAGCGGGACGGACTGCGCCGTACTGCGCGCCCTGGCCCGCGCAGGGCCCCGGGCACTGGCCGCCGTGGCGGGTGAACGGAGCCTGGTGCACGGCGACTTCAACCCGAAGAACGTCCTGGTCCAACGACGTGCCGGGCAGTGGGCGGTGGCCGCGGTGCTCGACTGGGAGCTGGCGTTCAGCGGCTCCCCGCTCTTCGACGTCGGGAACATGCTGCGCTTCGCCCACGAGTACCCGCCCGCCTTCGCCGCGGGCTTCGTCGATGGTTTCCGGGGCGGGAACGGCCGGCTGCCCGGGGACTGGCTGCGGCTCAGCCGGACGCTGGACCTCTTCGCGCTCGCGGACATCCTCACCGCGCCGCCGGACCCGGCCTACTTCGCCCGCGCCCGCACCGTGCTGCGCCGGTCCACCAACTACCGGTACTGACCGCGACCGGACGAGCGCACGCCACCGGTCGTCCCTCGTCCTCGTCCCATCCGGCCCGTGCGCCGCTCAATTCCCAGGAGACAACTGCTGTCCGTCCGGATCACGGAACTCTGGCCATAAGTGTCGAGTGAATGGCGGAGAGGTGACACATGGCCTTCTTCTCAACATCGAGAAAACCGGTTAGTCTGCCTGGGCCGAAGCGAAAGATCCTTACCGAGGGAGGATTCCGCCGTGGAGAACGGAAGTCCGCAGAATGTCCTGACGACGCTCACGCCGACCGTTCGCTGCAACGGGACGCCGCCCACGCCCGCCCTGCGTGAAGGGCCGTACTACAAACCCGACACCCCCTTCAGGACCAGCTTCCGGGGCGATGCGGAAGGCGGCGTGCCGATGCTGCTGCACGGCGCTGTGCGCACCCGCGAGGGCAGGCCGATAGCAGGCACCCTGCTCGACTTCTGGCAGGTTGGGGACGCCGGGGTCTACGACGACGACGGTTTTCGGCTGCGCGGCCACCAGTTCGCGGACGCCGAGGGGCAGTGGCGGCTGGAGACGGTGCTGCCCGCCGTGTACCCGGGGCGGACGCGGCACGTGCACGTGAAGGTGCAGCCGCCCGGCGGATCCGTACTGACCACGATGCTGTATTTCCCCGGCGAACGCCGAAACCACCTCGACAAGTATTTCCGGCCGGAATGTCTGATGGATGTGCGGGAGACTGCCGAGGGCTGGGACGCCGAGTTCACCTTCGTTCTGGACGTGTGAACTCCCGCCGCCTGTAATCCCGGGGAGCCCTTTATCACGCTGCCCGGAGATATCGGTATCCGCCGTCCGTCGTGTCCGCGGGACGGAAGTCGACAGGAGATACATGGCCGACCTCATGCGCGACCAGCCCGATACGAAGAGCGATGCCCGGAGCGACGCGCGAAGCGGTGCCCGGAGCGACATTCGCAGTGATGCCCTGAACTACGCCCAGAACCACCTGTACTACCCGGTCAGCGCGTACGAGATGGACCACGGCGAGGGCATTTACCTCTACGACACCGACGGCAACGAGTACCTCGACTGCGCGTCCGGCACCTTCAACCTGAGCCTCGGCTACGGGCACCCCGAAGTGGTCAAGGCCATGCGCGACCAGGTGGAACGGCTGGTGCACACCACCTCGACCTTCCAGACCGCCCCCGTCAACGAGCTGGTCCGGCGGCTGGTCGAGGTCACCCCGCCGAACCTGACCAAGGTGCACCTCAAGGTGTCGGGCGGCTCCACCGCCAACGAGGGCGCGGTCAAGATGGCGCAGATCGCCACCGGCCGCCGCGACGTCATCACCCTGTTCCGCAGCCACCACGGCCAGACCATGATGACGACCACCATGTCGGGCGAGTCGTTTCGCAAGGCACCCTTCCC
Source organism: Kitasatospora sp. NPDC008050 (assembly GCF_042957465.1). Classification (NCBI taxonomy): domain Bacteria; kingdom Bacillati; phylum Actinomycetota; class Actinomycetes; order Kitasatosporales; family Streptomycetaceae; genus Kitasatospora; species Kitasatospora sp. NPDC008050. The sequence goes on along the minus strand of NZ_JBIBIJ010000003.1, from coordinate 48,216 downwards.
GCACCTGATGCCCGGCGTCCTCCAGGTCCCCGACCCCTACTGCCTGCGCTGCTTCTACCGCCAGGCGGGACCCGACAGCTGTGGCATGTTGTGCGTCGAACGGATCAACGACTTCCTCGACCACGCCAGTTCCGGCAGCGTCGCCTGCGTGGTCGTCGAACCGGTCTCCGGCAGCGGCGGCAACATCGTGCCCCCCGACGGCTACTTGTCCGCGCTGCGCGCCCTGTGCGACGAACGGGGCATCGTCCTCGTCTTCGACGAGATCCAGACCGGCATCGGCCGGGTCGGCCGGATGTTCGCCGCAGAGCACTACGGGGTCCGGCCCGACATCCTGACGACCGCCAAGGGCCTCGGCGGCTCCGGCGCCCAGATCGCGGCCATCGTCGCCGACGAGCGGATGGCCGGACTCAGCGCCGACCACCATTCCTTCACCTACGGCGGCAACGTCCTCGCCGCCGCCGCCGCGGCCACCACCCTCGAAGTGATCGGCCGCCCCGGCTTCCTGGAGAACGTCCGAGAGGTCGGCGCCCACATCATGGAGCGGCTGCGCGCGCTGGCCGCCCGGCACCCCGCCGTCGTGGACGTGCGCGGCCTGGGCCTGATGATCGGGATCGAGATCGGTGACGACCGGGGCCTCCCGCACAGCGAACGGGCCCAGGCCCTCGCCCGGCGCGGCATGGACCACGGCCTGATCCTTCGTACCTCCCGCTACGGCCGGGGCAACGTGATCAAGATCCGCCCGCCGCTGATCCTGACCCGCACGGAGGCCGATCTGCTCTGCGACCGGCTCGATGCCCTCTTCGCCGCCGAGGCCGCCGCATGACCGGCCCCGAGCACGGCAGCCCCCCGGGGGCCGCGGCCGTACGGCAGTACGTGACCGGCCTCGCCAGTGCCGTCCGCGAGGCCGTTCTGGCCGCCCAGCACCGGGCCGGCAGCCGCCTGGTCCGGGGCCATTCGCCGGGCGGCGACGCCCAGTTCGGCCTCGACGAGGTCGCGGAGGCGGCCGTCTGGCAGTACATCGTGGGCCACGACCTGCCCGTCGCCGTCTACTCCGAGGACCGGGGCCTGAAGTACCACGGCACGGACCCGGCCCACCTGCTGGTCGTCGACCCGATCGACGGCACCCGGCCCGCCGTCGCCGGCCTGGAGTCGGCCACCGTCTCGGTCGCCGTCGCCCGCCTGTCGCACCGCCCGCGCATCGCCGACGTCGAGCACGCGCTGCTGATGGAACTGCGCACGGGCGCTTACCTCTACGGGGACCTGACGACGCCCGGCATCACCGCGCACGGCTACGACCACCCCGTCCCGGCGCTGACCGGCACCACCGACCCCGCACGGATGTTCTGGTCGCTGGAGTTCAACGGCCACCCGGCCCGCCTGATGACCGAGGCCTACGGCCACCTCATCGACCGCTCGGCCAACACCGGCGGGGTCTTCGTCTTCAACAGCGCCACCTGGTCCATCTCCCGGCTGCTCACCGGCCAGCTCGACGCCTACGTGGACATCGGCAACCGGCTGCTGCGCGACGACCCGGCACTGCTGCCCGAGTTCGAACGCGTCGGCAACGGCCGGGTCCTGCACCTGTTCCCGTACGACATCGCCGCGGCCGTCTTCCTCGCCGAGCGGGCCGGGGCGGTCATCACCGACGGCTACGGACAGCCGCTCGGCGGCACGGTCCTGACCGATCTGACCATCGACAACCAGCAGTCCTGCGTGGCAGCATCCACCCCCGAACTCCACCGGGCCCTGCTGGCGGCCGTCCGCTGGAAGGAGTGACGACCGTGCGCCCCCAGAACACCCCGCCCACCGGACCGGCCGGCACCACGACAGCGGCCGGCCCCGCGACAGCGGACGATGCCGAGTTCCGGGCCCTGCTCGACCGGCTCTCCGACAAGGCCACCGCGGACTACTACAACCCGTTCACCACCTTCGACTGGCCGCCCGCGATCCCCACCGACGGGCTCTGGATGTCCCCCGAACTGCTCTCCGTCCACGGCACCGAGCTGATCGACGAACTGAGCCCGGCCCAGCTCCGGGCCCTGAGCCGGTGGGAGAGCGTCAACTTCTACAGCCTCAACGTGCACGGCATCCGCGAACTGCTCATCGAGGTCACCCGGCGCGTCCACACGCCCGGCTTCGAGCTCCCCTCCGAGTTCTTCCACCACTTCATCGGTGAGGAGAACGACCACATGTGGTTCTTCGCCACCTTCTGCCTCAAGTACGCCGACAAGATCTACCCCGACAAGTCGGTCAAGCTGCCCGAGGCTCCGCGCGACCCGGCCGTCGAGAACTTCCTGGTCTTCGCCCGGATCCTGATCTTCGAGCAGATCGTGGACCACTACAACGTCCAGCTGGCCGCCGACCGCCGCCTGCACCCGACCGTCCGGCACATCAACCGGCTGCACCACCAGGACGAGTCCCGCCACATCGCCTTCGGCGGCCGCCTGGTGCAACTGCTGTGGCAGCGACTCCTCGACAGCGACCTGGACGAGGCGGCCCGGCTCGAACTGCGCCGCTACCTCGGCCGCTACCTCACCACCAGCATGGAGTCCTTCTACAACCCGGCCGTCTACCGGGACGCGGGCCTCACGGACGGCTTCGCGTTGCGCCGGCGGCTGCTCGCCCACCCCGCGCGGCAGGCCGCCCATGCCAAGGTGCTGCACAAGACCACCGACTTCCTCCACCGGATCGGGGTGTTCGATGCCCCTGCCTGACCCCACGGTCACCGGGACCAACGGGACCACCGGGACCACCTGGTGGGTCCGGGACGGACTGGCCACCCTCGACGAACCCGCCGTCCTGCTGAAGGACGCACTCGACGCGGTGTTCACCCGCTGGGGCGCCGAGGCCGGCGCCCGGCAGCAGAGCTACCCGTCGCTGCTGAGGGCCGAGGACCTGCGCACCCTCGACTACTTCCGCAACTTCCCGCACCTGGGCAGCCCGGTCACCCGGATCCGCCCCGACCGGCTGAGCGCCCTCGCCGCGGACCCGTCCGCAGCCACCGCACTGCCCACGGCCGACCTGGCCGACGCCACCCACCTGCTGCCCTCCGCGGCCTGCTACGGCTGCATCCTGCACCTCACCGGCACCAGTGCCGACACCCCCGTCCTGATCACCACCGTCGCGCAGTGCTTCCGTAACGAGGACCACCACGACGGGCTGCGCAGGCTCTGGGGGTTCACCATGCGGGAGATCGTGTGCGTCGGCTCCGCCGAAGCCGTACGGGCCCACCTCGGCCGGCACCAGGAGCGGATCGCCGCCTTCGGCGCGGCCCTCGGCCTCACCCTGGACCGGCAGCCCGCCACCGACCCCTTCTTCGAGAAGGACGGCGCCCGCACCGCCATGCAACTGCTCGCCCCGGTCAAGGACGAGTACCTGCACACCGACGGCACCGCCGTCGCCTCCACCAACAACCACCGCAACTTCTTCGGCGAACGCCGCGCCATCCGCCACGCGGGCCGCCCGGCCTTCACCGGCTGCGTCGCCTTCGGCCTGGAGCGCTGGGTGCACGCCCTCGGCGACCGCTTCGAGGGGGACCTGGCCGCCGCGCACCGCGCGGTACGGCAGGCGGGGGAGGGCTCGTGACCCGGCTGGCGGCTCGGCTGGGACTCGAACTGCCGTTGCTGCAAGCCGGGATGGGCGCCATAGCCGGGCCCGCGCTGTGCGCCGAGGTGTCCCGGGCCGGAGCGGGCGGCACCCTCGCGCTGTACAAGGAACCGCCCGCGCGGGCCGCCCGGCTGGTCCGGGAGGTGGCGGCCGCCACCTCCCGCCCGTTCGGGGTGAACGTGGTTCCCGAGGTCAGCGGCCCGGCCGCCTGCCTGAGCCAACTCCGCGCCGTGCTGCCCGAACTGCCCCGGGGCGGCTTCGTCACCTCCTTCGGGCTGCCCGACGCCGACGCGGCCCGGGCCGTGCGGGGCGCCGGACACCCGCTGGTCGTCCAGGTCGGCACCTTCGAGGACGCCGACACCGCCCTCGCACTGGGTGCGGCCGTCCTGGTCCTGCAGGGCACCGAAGCCGGCGGCCACCTGCTCGGCGGGCTGCCCGTGGACGCCCTGCTGGCCGGCGTCCGGTCCCGCCACCCGCACGCCGTCCTGGCCGTCGCGGGCGGGATCGCGACGGGGAGGGACCTCGCGGACGCCGTGGCGCGCGGCGCGGACGGGGCCATGGCCGGAACCCTGTTCGTTCCGGCCGCAGAATCCACCGCGCACCCGGAGTTCAAACGGCGGGTGGTCAGGGCCGGGGCGGACGACACCCTCATCACCTCCCTCTTCGACATCGGCTGGCCGCACCGCCGGCACCGCGTCCTGCGCAACTCCCTCACCAACACCGAGGACCGCGCCCCGGCCACCTTCATCGCCACCACCCGGGTGGACGGGCGGGACTACCCGGTACCGCGCTACAGTGCGGCGGCTCCGGGGGACGGCACCACCGGCCGCATCGAGGAGATGGCCATGTACTGCGGCCGCTCCTGCACCCGCGTCACCGCCCCGCACTCGGCCGCCGCGACCGTCGCCCGGGTCCGCCAGGAGTACGAGAACGCACGGCGGACCGGCGCAAGCCCCCCGAAGGCCACCGGGGCCGCGCGCACGAGCACGACCGAAGAGCTGCACCGGATCCCGGAGAGGTGACCATGGACGACGCCATCAAACCGGTCGTGGACTGGCTGCTCGAACGCAACCCCACCGTCGAGGAGATCCCGGAGGACCTCGACCTGATCGAGAACCGGCTGATCGACTCGCTCGGCTTCATGGAGTTCATCCTGCTGCTGGAGGACCTGATCGGCCGGGAATTGCAGCTCGGCCAGATCGACGTGGACCAGTTCCGTACCCTGCGTTCCCTCACGGACCACTTCCTGAAGGGGTGAGCAGCCCATGGCGCAGGCTCCGCCGCCGCCCGGACCCGGCCGGGTCACCTCCCTGCACCTCGCCGCGCGCACCGGTGAGCCGACCGTCCGCGTCGCGCAGGCCAGCGCGGTGACCGGCCGCGGCCTGGCGGGGGACCGCAACTACTGGGCGGGTGAGGGCCCCCGGCCCCGGCGCCGGGGGGCCGGCCGGGCCTCCGGGGTCTGCGACGTGACCCTCATCGAGGCCGAGGCCCTCGATGCCCTGGCTCGCGAACACGGCATCACGCTCACCTCCGCCGAATGCCGTCGCAACCTCGTCTGCCGCGACATCCGGCTCAACCCGCTGGTGGACCAGGAGTTCCAGATCGGCGCGGTGACCCTGCGCGGCCTCAAACTCAGCGAACCCTGCGCCCGCCTCGAACAGCTGGTCCGCCCCGGCCTGATCCGCGGCCTGCTGCACCGCGGCGGGCTGCGGGCCGAGGTGGTCCGCGGCGGGACGATCCGGGTGGGCGACCGGATCCTCCCGCTGCCGCCCGACGCGCGACCGCTCCCGCCACCCGCTCCGGCCGGCCTTCCCTGAGGCCGGCACCGGCGCCCCCGCCACGACACGCCCGGACACCCGCCCCGCCGTCACCGATACGAGGACCCGCGCGCCCCTACCCCGGCCGACGCCGGACCGTTGCCGCCCAGCTGCTCGCCATCGTGGCGGCCGCGCCCGGCGGCCCTGCAGGCAGGAAGAGAGCATGGCGATCGAAGGCGCCGCCCCCGGGCGGGAGAGCAGCACGGCACCGGAGTTCGGCACCGACACCCCGTCAGCCAAAGCCGTGGAGCGCGCGGAACGGGCGGGCGAGGAGCTCGCCGCGGCGGGGACTCCCGTCTCGGTCCGCCTGCTGGGATGGGGCTTCGCCCTGCGCCTCGACCAGCGGGCCGCCGACCGCCTCGCCCCCTGCGACGGCACCGGGCCCGTCAGCGGCTTCCGCAGCCTGGTGTCCGAGGTGCTCGCCGGATACCTGCCCGAAGCCATGGCCGAGGCCGTCGGCACGGAGCTTGCCGCACGCGCCGAACAGATCCGGGCGACCGCCCGGGGCGCTGGGTGCGAACTGCTCTCGCCGTGGGCCGCGCCCACCCTCCTCGCCCCCACGGCCCTCGACGCGCCGCCACGCGAGGCGGGCCTGTGGTTCAGCGTGTTCGAAGCGGGCGCGGGCTGGGGACCGGAGGCGCCGTTCACCGCCCGCTACGCCTCCGAAACCCCCGCCCTGGCCGTCTTCCGCGATGACCTGTACTGCGTCTACCAGGGCCGGGGCGATGACCCCGCCCTGTGGTGGACCGCGCACCGCGCGGACGGCAGCCGGTCCGAGGACCAGCCGTTCCCCGCCCACCACACCCTGGGCAGCCCGGCCCTGGCCGTGTTCCAGGACCGGCTCTACTGCGCGCACCGCCGCGGCTCGGGCGACTGGAGCATCGCGCTGACCTCGTACGACGGTAGTACCTGGGGGCCGGACCGGCCGGTCCCGAACGCCGAGAGCGTCTACGGCCCGGCGCTGGCCGTCTTCCGCGACGCGCTGCACCTCGCCTACGCCGACGCCGCCCAGCGGATCATGGTCACCACCAGCCGGGACGGCCGCAGTTGGACAGCCCCCGAACCCGTCCCCGGCTGCGCCACCACGAGGTCCCCGGCGCTCGCCGTGTACGACGGTGCCCTGCACCTTCTGCACGGCAACCCCAAGGACGGGGCAATCCACTGGAGCCGGCTGCGCGACACCACCTGGACCTTCGAGGGCGCGCTGTCCGGACACCGTACCCGGAGCAACATCGGCCTCGCCGTCTTCGACGGCAAGCTGATGTGCGTCCACCGCGACCCCGCCGGCCAGCAGCTGTGGTGGTCAGCCTTCGACGGCGCGGCGTGGAGCACGGACACCGAGATGTCGGGGCACAACAGCAAGTACGGTCCGGCACTGGCCGTGCACCGCAACCGGACCGGCACCCGCGACCAACTCCTGTGCGTCCACCGGGGCCACGCCCAGCGTTTCGTCACCGCGGCCGGGACGGTGCTGACCGAGGAGGACCCGGCGGGGCTGCACGAACTCGACGACCCGGGCGCCGCCGCCGACTGAGACCGGGCCGCGCACGGCACCGCCTCGGCTCAGCCCAGTGCGTCCATCAGCGCGGTGACATAGGCATCCAGCCGCTCCTCCACGGCTCGCGTCGTCAGCTCTGCCCGCCCTGCCTCCCGCCATTGCCGCGCCACCGGCTGCACTTCTTCCGAGAACGCCAGCCCGCTCCGCACCCGCCAGTACAGCCGCTCGCTCGCGGTCGCGGCCGGCACCCCGCCGGCCTCCTCGTACGCCTCGGCGAACCGCAGGCCCCACGCCGGGCCGTGCAGCAACGCGAGATTGGTGGAGCAGTGAGCCACATCGAGATCCGCCGGGCCCCAGGAGGCAGCCGCCCAGTCGACGACGCCGGAGAGCCGCGCACCTCCCGGCTTTGAGGGCAGCACGTCGAACAGCACGTTGCCGGGCTGGAAGTCCCGGTGCAGGAAGCGCCCTTCATAGGGCGGCGCGGGCTCGCGGATCACGTCGATCGCCGCGGCCCATGCCGCCGCGTCGGCACCCTTCGGAACCACGACGGTGTCGGCGGTCGTCAACGCCACATACTCCCGGGGCCGTTCGGCGGGTCGCAACGCATGGATCGCCACGAGCTGACGGGCCAGCAGAGGGACGCGCGTCTCCAGTCCCTCGTCATCGAGGACCGTCCGGCCCGCCAGATGCGTCATCAGGAGCGACGGATACTCGCAGTGCGTGGCGGTCGGATCAACCGCGACCAGTCCAGGAGCCGGTACGTCGGTCCCTGCCAGCAGGGTCAGGGCGCCGACCTCCCCGCTCAGCAAGGACTCGGCGCGCTCCACGTAGAACGGGTCGACGTAGCTCCGCAACACCAGGTCACGGGTGCCCCCGTCCCGCGTGCCGATGGTCAGCCTCCGCATCTCGGCAGTGATGCCGCCGTGCAGCGCCTCGGTTCTGACGATCCGTTCGCCGACCTCCAGATGCCGGCGCACCCAAGCCAGCGTCAACGGTCGGACGGCCTGCGCCTCATCGCGGTTGGTCACCGTGCCACCTCATCATCCGGACGGCAGCACGCGCAAAGGCTTTCAGTGCTCACGGGGCGCTGCTCGGCCTGCGGCCGCTGCCATCACCTACACGGGGCGGGTATGGACGCCGATGCCGCCGGAGACGATCAGATTGTCGCCCGTGATGTAGCCGGCGGCGTCGGAGGCGAGGAAGGCGACAGCTTCGGCAATGTCGGCAGGGGCTCCGACGCGGCCGAGGGGAACGCCCTCGCCCCAGGAGGCGATCGTGTCCGGGGTGATGCCCATCTTGCTGTACGCGGGGGTGTTGATCAGGCCGGGGCTCACCGCGTTGACCCGGATGCGGCGCGGGGCGAGTTCGAGGGCCAGCGAGCGCACGAGGGGCAGCAGCGCTCCCTTGGAAGCGGTCATGGCGGCGCCGAGTCCCTCGCCCGCGCCGACGGTGAACACCACGGCCGCGCCTTCGTTGAGCAGGGGGAGCGCCTTTTGCGGTGTGAAGAAGTTGCCCTTGACGTTGATGTTGAACAGGGCGTCGAAGGCAGCCTCGTCGGTGGACTCGATCGGGCCGGGCCGTGAGATGCCTGCGTTGAGGTGGAGCAGGTCGAGTGAGCCCAGGTGTTCGCGCGCCTGGTCCACGGTCCTGGCGATGTCGGTCAGCGAGCCGGCGTCGGCCCCGTCGCGATGGGCGGGAAGGAGCTGAGGGGCGGAGCGCCGTCCGGGCGCCCGGTCTCGCTGTATGGCAGCGTGCGCCTGGCTGGCAGTGACTGCCAAGTCTCCTGTGAGTGCCAGACTGGTGCGTCGTTTCGTCAGCCCGGCGCCTGTTCACGCAGCAGGGGTACGAGGCGACGACCATTCTCCTGCCTGGAGGCGGGGGACTCCGCCTTCGTCTGCTCGACCAACCGAAGGATTTTCACACCCCACGCCGTCAGCACACCGCACAGCAGCCCCGCCCCCGGAGTCCGTCCACTTACTATCCGCCGTGAGCGCCCCGCGAAACGGGGCTTCCGACTCCAGAAACGGCTGGGCGAATGAGATCAAGGATCCGTGGTCGGGTTCGGGCCTGGGCCACCGTCGGCGTCACGCTCGCGGTCGTGGCGGGTACAGCTGCCGCCGCACCTGCGGAGAACCCGAACGGCGACCTCGGGCCCGACATCACGGCGATCATGAACAAGCCCGCGTACGAGCACGCGCAGTGGAGTGTGCTGGAGATCGACCCCGCGAGCGGGCGGGTCCTCCACTCCTCGTACCCCGACCAGTTCTTCATGCCAGGTTCGACCATCAAGCTGATCACCATCTCCAGTGCCTGGCACGCCCTCGGCCCGGACCACCGCTTCACCACGCCGGTGAACGCTGTCGGCCACCTCGATGGATCGACCCTCACCGGGAACCTGGCGCTCGTCGCCCAGGGCGACCTCACCATGGGCGGCCGCACGAAGCCGGACGGGTCGGTCGACTTCACCCCCATCGACCACACCTATGCCGACGACGTCCCGGGCGCCACCCTCACGCCCGAGGACCCGCTCGCCGGCCTGGACCAGATCGCCCATCAGGTCCACGACTCGGGCATCACCACGGTCGACGGCGATGTCGTCATCGACCCGCGGCTGTTCACGCCCCCGCCGATCAGCCCCCAGCCGACGCCCCTCATCATCAACGACAACGTCATCGACCTGCTGAGCACGCCGACCTCCCCCGGGCAGCCCGCCCAGCTGAGCTGGCGCCCGCAGGTCGCGCCGTACCAGGTCACCTCCAACGTCCAGACGGTGGCGGCCGGTGGCACCACCGACATCCAGGTCTCCACGTCCCCCGACGGCACGGCGATCACGCTCTCCGGCACGATCGCCGCCGACGCCCAGCCCACCCTGAAGAACTCCCAGATCCAGGACCCCAACGCCTTCGGGCGCACGGCCCTGATCGAGGCCCTGGGCCGCGCCGGAGTCACCGTCACCGCCCCACCGACCGGGCCCAACCCGGCGAACACGCTGCCCGCCTCGTACACCGGCGATCCCCAGGTGGCCGCCTTCGTCTCACCGCCGTACCGCGACTACGCCAAGCTGATCCTGAATGTCAGCCACAACCTCGGCGCCAACCTGGCCCTGTGCAACATGGCCGTGAACCGCGGCAGCACGAACTGCTTCGACGGCTTCCCGGTCATCCACGACTTCCTCACCCAGACGGCGAACGTCGACCCGACCCAGTTCCAGATGGCGGACGGACGCGGTGACGTTCCCGTCGACCGCGTCACGCCCACCGGGCTCAACCAGCTGCTCGCGTACTGGCTGCGCACCCCCGACGCGGACGCGTTCCGCACCTCACTGCCGATCCTCGGGGTGTCCGGCACGGGTGCTCTCTACTGCACCACCGACTGCCCGGCCAAGGGCAAGGTCTTCGCCAAGCCCGGCACCATCATCGGCGGCGACCTGCTCAACCAGCAGATCGCCATCAACGCGCAGACGTACGCGGGCTACCTGCAGGCGGACGACGGCCACCTCTACACCTTCTTCATCGGCGTCAACGGCGCGGCGGCACCGAGCATCCAGGGATTCTTCGACGTCAACGACGACGTCGACCAGATCGCCGTCCTCCTCCAGCAGGAGGCATGCGCAGAACGCGGCGCCGGGCGCCAGCACCACAAGGCGGTCACGTCCGCGAGCAAGCAGCTCGCTGGGATCCGTCCGTAACGCGACCAGCAGATGAGGCTCCCCGGCGGTTGAGTGAGCTGTCTCACGTCTCAACCAGCCGTCCAGGGAGCCTCATTGGCTCCGTAGCGGTGGATGGTTTGGGTACGTGATGTTGACGCAGCAGGAGTGAGGAGTTCCCCGATGGCCGACACCCGAAGCAAGCGCGGGCCCGAGATCACGCTATGGGATCTCGTCAAGCGCCCTGACATGGGCCTGGCCCGGGACTTCTACGACAACGTACTGAGCCGGTGCTTCCCCCCGGACGAGCTCATGCCCTGGGAGGACGTGAAGGAGGCACTCGGCGCATCGGCGCCGGTACAGACCTCGGTCACCCTGGCTCTGCGTCGCGACCGCGAGGTGGTCGGCGGCGTGGCGGCGGAGTGGTACGAACGCAGCCGGGTACTCCTGCTGTCCTACATCGCCGTTCGGCCCGATCTCCAGGGTTCAGGTATTGGCTCACAACTACGTGAGGTGGTGCCGGGCTGGCTGCGCGAGCGGAATCCGCTACTCGCGGTGGGCGAGGTGGAACCGCTCGACCTGGTCGCGGCGGCTGCCGAGCACGGTGACCCCGAGCGCCGGCTGCGGCTGTTCAGCCAATGGCAGGGCAGCGTCCTGCAGGCGCGCTTCCTGCAACCTCGACTGGCACCGGACCAGCAGCGCGTGCCCCTGCTTCTGATCGCCTTCCACCTGGATCCTTCGGTCTGCTGCCGGTTCGGGCGCGAGCAGTCCTTCTCCTCCGAAGTGTTGGCCGACTTCCTGGACGAGTACTTCACCGTCACCGAGGGCAGCAGGGACTTCACGAAGGACCCGGAGTACACCGGGATGCTGGAGTCCCTGCGGTACACCCCGTGTGTGCGTGTCATCCCGCTCGACGAGTACTTGCGTGCTCAGAGGCCGTAGAACCAGGGCTCCGACCAGTAGTGGTAGACGACCGAGCCGAGCACGATCAGCAGCCAGGTGAGGGCGAAGGCGAAATGCCAGCCCGGACCGTGCGCCTGCCTGGCCCAGAACGCAAGGAGCGACAGGAAGACCAGACCGAGGGCAGACTCCTGGACGCTGTAGATGGCGACCAGGTCCCTGGTCCGGGCGGCTGTCGGCCTGGTGGGGCCTTGTTCCTTCCACCTCTTCCGGTCAGTGTTGAGCTCCTTCAGCAAGCTCCACGGCCACGTCCACAGGCTGCCATCCTGCAGCGGGAGGACCACCACGGAGAGCAGTAGGCTCCAGACCATGTAAGCGATCGAGGCCGTGAGGAAGGCGGTCGCGCCGCGGCCGACCGCTGCCCCCATGACCATCAGGATGACGACCATCACAACACCGCTCCAGTACACGAGGATGGCCGTGCCATACCGTTTCTTGCCATGGCGGGTGTCGTGCAGCTCGACCACGACTGCCAGATGGTGAAGCCAGATCGCCGCCTGGATCAGTACGGTCAGCACCAGCAGGCGCATCGTCCAGTCGGGGAGTCCGGTGCCCTCCGGCCTGCTGGAGATGCTTTTGGCAATCCCCATCAGCGGCTCGGTCAGCGCCAACGCTGTCAGCACACCGTAGAAGACCAATGCGATCTCGTAGATGACCCGGTGCCGGGCCAACTGCACGATGGACTCGTCGTCCCTGGGCAGGTCCTTCACTGGAGACGGACTGTCAGGCATCACGGCACTCCACAGGGGTGGGCTGCGCACTGGCGAATGGCGCCCAGTGTCACCGACCTCGTGCGGCCATAGCTGTCTCCCACGCCAGTCAAACACGAGAAGTTGGCACAGCCGACTTCTCGTGCAAGCGCGCCACCGGACCGCGTTCAAGCCTTCCGGTCGGCCCGGTCGGCCTTCCGCAGTTGTCGGCGTCGGTGCAGCAGCGTGAGTGGTGCGGCGCCGATCAGGCCGGCCTGTTCAGCGACATCGTGGCGGCCCCGTCCCCGGCCCCCGGGGCGGCGCCAGGCGGTGAGGTGGGTCGTGGTGGGGGCGTAGCGCAGCACGTCCTGCTGGTCGCTGGTGGACTGCGGCTGCGGTCGGGAGAGCGGCGCGTGGTCCATCCGCGTGCCGTCGGAGGCGCAGGTCTCCGCCATCAGGCGCGGGTTCCGGTCCAGGACGCCGTCGAGCAAGGCGAGTTGGGCCCGGTCGTGGCCGAGCAGGCCGGCCGCCGGGGTCTCCCCGGGGTGATCGGCCCCATGGGCTGCGACGTCAAGGTGAGAATCGCTCACTGTTCGACAGGTTCATGAGGACGTACTTCGCCGTTTCGCCAATTTCTTGCCTAAATCCCCCTTAAGCTCGTCCGGAAGGCGGTTCTCCGCCATCTCACGTACTCCCTTGAAAAGTTGGGCAGCTGCCCCCTTTCTGAACGATGAGAGCAGGGGATGACAGACACAGATGAACATGTAGCAGGCAGCCCGCGCGGGCCCGGTCGGCGACGGCCGGGCGTGCCCGGTCTGCGCGCGTTGGGCGGCGTCGCGGCGCTCGTCCTCGGGCTCGGCAGTTGCTCGTTGGTGTTGGCGCCGTCGGCGTACCCGCAGGCCGGGGACGGCACGGTGACGGTCCGGGTGATCCGGGCCGTGGACACCAGCGGCGCCTGGACGCCCGGGCTGGAACCGGGCATCGGCGGTGTCACGGTGACCCTCACCGATGACGCCGGCACCAGCATCGCCGGGGTCACGGCGGCCGACGGCACGGTCACCCTGGCCCCGGCGCCGAGCAAGGTCACCGGCGGCAAGTACCGTGTACAGGTGGTGAATCCGCAGCCGGGTGTGCTGTTCCCGGCCTTCGCCTCACCGCAGGGCCTGGACGGCGCACCGACCCAGCTGAGCAGCAACGAGGAGTTCGTCGACCTCTCCGGCAAGAAGAGCGTGTCCTACACCACCGGTCTGTGGAGCCCTGGCGACTACTGCCAGAAGAACGCGCCGCTGGTGACGACCTGTCAGCCTGCCTCGCGCGAGGGCGGATCCCAGCGCACGCTGGTCTCCTTCCCGTACGACACGCGCGGGCAGGACGGCGCAGGCGGTGTCAACGTCACCGACATCGCCACCAACGCCGACACCGGGACGCTGTACGGCATCGCCTGGAACAAGGCCGACAAGCGGGTCTTCTCCTCGGCGGTGGCCAAGCGCACCACGGACTACGGTCCGGGTGGGCCCGGCGGCATCTACGTGACCGACATCGCGGCGAAGAAGACCTCGCTCTTCACCGTGGTCCCGGACGCGGGCACGACGGTGCACGGTCCGGGCACCGATGACGCCTTCCTTGCCGTGCCCGGCAAGGAGAGCCTGGGCGGCATCAAGGTCACCGACGACGGGTCCTCCCTGTTCGTCGTCAACCTCGACGATCGCAAGCTCTACGAGTACGACGCCACCGCGGCGACCGCGGCGGCGCCGAAGGCCGCCTTCAGCATCCCGGACCCGGGCTGCCCGGCGGCCGTGGACTGGCGGCCGTTCGGCCTCGGCATGCAGGACGGCACCGGCTACGTCGGCGGTGTCTGCTCCGGCGAGTCCACCGGCAAGACCTCCGACATGCGCGTGGTGGTCATGCCGTTCAACCTCGCCACCGGGGCCTTCGGCAAGCCGGTGCTGGACCAACCGCTCAACTACCCCCGGCAGTCCACGGTCGGTTCGGGCGCGTGCGACGGCGGTACGGGGTGGTGGCCCTGGACCAACACCTGGCCGACCTCGCAGAGCGGCCAGGCATGCACGAGTTACCTGGCCCAGCCGGAACCGGAGTTGGGCGAGATCGGCTTCGAGGCCGATGGCTCGATGCTGCTGGCCTTCCGCGACCGGTTCGCCGACCGCGCACCGGCCGGCCCCACGCCGGGAACCCCCGGCCTGGTGCTGTCGGGCGGAGACCTGAACAAGGCCTGCCTGTCGGGCGGGACGTACGTGATGGACACCAACGACGGCTGTGGGCTCTCCCCTCGGGGTACCCGGTTCTTCGACAACAGCCGGTTGGGGGCCCACCACAACGCCGCGTTCGCGGGGATGGCGCTCTCCAAGGTGGAGGACACCATCGCGGTCTCCAGCTTCGACCCCAACAGCACGGCCTTCGGGACCGGTACCGCCTTCGTCGGGCGGGACGGCAAGCAGCACCCGCCGGACGGGCTGCGGCTCAACCCCGCGGGCGTCAACTCGGCGTTCGGCAAGGGCGCCTCGATGGGCGACCTCGAAGTGCTCTGCGACCAGGCGCCGCTGCAGATCGGCAACCGCGTCTGGTACGACCCGCAGCGCACCGGCATCCAGGACCCGGGCCAGCTGCCGGTGGCCGGGGTGACGATCCACCTGTACGACGGATCGGGCACGTTGGTCGGCACGACGAAGACGACGGCGCGGGGCGAGTACTACTTCGACGACTCCGACGTCACCGGCGGACTCAAGCCGAAGACCGACTACACCATCAAGCTCGACAAGCCGGCCGACTACGCCAAGGGCGGGCCGCTCTACGAGTGGGTGCCGACCGATGCGAACGTCGGGACCAACCACTTCATCGACTCCAAGGGGACCGTGCCGCCGGGTACGGCGTACCCCGTGAAGGCGCTGACCACCGGTGGGCCCGGGGAGAACAACCACACCTATGACTTCGGCTTCCGGCAGCAGGAGGGCGTGCTGCGCGTGGTCAAGCACGACCAGGACGGCAACCCGCTGGCCGGAGCCAGGTTCCAACTGTGGGAGGAGAGCAACGGCACCGACGGCCTGCAGACCGGCGGGTCGAAGCCGGACACCAAGGTGGGTGACGTCTGCACCACCGGGGCCGACGGCATCTGCCAGGGCAACGGCACGGTGGGGACGTACTACTGGCAGGAGGTCAGCCCGCCCGCGGGCTACACCGCGCCGGACTCGACGGTCTTCGGGCCGCTGGTCCTGACGGCCGACAACCTCACCACCGGGGTCTCGGTGACGGCGGTCAACCAGAAGATCGTCACCCCGACGCCGACGCCGACGCCGACGCCGACGCCCACACCGACGCCGGGCCAGTCCCCGACGCCGACACCGGCACCGAGCACACCGGCACCGACCACGCCGGCACCGAGCACACCGGCACCGGTCGCGCCGGGCCCGGGCTCCCCGCCCGGCTCGCACCTGGCCTTCACCGGCATGGGCGAGGTGGTTCCGCTGGCCCTGGTCGGTGGCGCCGCGTTCACCGCGGTCGGCGCCGCGACGCTCGTGCTGACGCGCAGGCGCAAGGCCTCGGCACAGCGGGGCTAGCGCGTCAGGCAACCTTCGCCCCGTGAGGGCCAGCCGGCCCCGGTGGTCCCGGGGCCGGATCGGGCGGGTTCGCCGGTCACTGGCCGGCGAACCCGCCCGACTGCGTGACCGATCGGCCGTGTGACTGATCGGCCGCGTGACCGCCCGACTGCGTGACCGAACGGCTGACCCGACCACCCACAGCGAGAGCGACGATGAGAGAAGGCGACCGCATGGCTCGCAAGACCAGGACCGCCGGCCCCGCGCCGCGCCAGGCCGGCCCCGCGCCGCGCCGGGCCCGCTGGTTGAGGGCCCTGGTCGCGCTCGCCGCGTGTGGCGCCGCAGTGGGCGGCGTGGCCGCCTACCGGGGCCTGTCCGGCGGCAGCGGCGAGCGGCCGGTGACGATGGACGAGGCCTCCCGGCTGGCGCTGTCGCGACTGAACCTCTACCAGGCCAGCCCCGTGGCAGTGACCCTGACCGCCACCGAGGGTGGCGGCGTGGTGCTGCGGGTCAGCGGGGTGGTGGACTACCGGACGCGCCACGGCGTCGGGAGCTACCGGACCACCGGGGCCGGGTTCACCGGTTCGTCCGCCGCGTCGGGCTCCACCGCCGCCCCGCAGCTCGACCACGGCCTGATCATCTGGGACAGCGACGGCCTCGGCCTGGCCCCGGCGCTGGACGGCACCCCACCCTGGCAGCAGGCCGAGCACATCCCCCGCTCCGGCTGGTCGCCGCGCTCCTACACCACCGATCCGCTGGACGCCGGACTCCAACTGCTGATCGGGCTCGGCGCGGACCGGCCCGACAACCCGATGCTGCTCGCCCAGTCCGGCGCCCGCTGGCTGGGCCGCGACCGGGTCGACGGCCGCGACTACGACGAGATCTCCGGCCCGCGGGCCACCGGCACCACCCCGGGCACCGGCCCCGACGGCGGAAAGTCGCCGCTGACCTACTGGGTGGACGGCAACGGCGGCCTGCTCCGGGTCACGATGCGGATGCCGGGCCTGGGCACCCCGACCACCCTGGAGTTCACCGGGCACGACGCCAACGCCAAGCTCCCGGAGGCGCCGTGGGACACGGGCACCGACTGAGACTCGAATCCCTTGACACACCGAAGATCTGACGGTACGTCAGTGCGCCGCCGGCGCCGCGCCTGCGTCCGTGGGCAACGGGTACGCGTCCGGATCGACGGTCCCCGGCAACCCGGTCGCCGGGCCGGCCGCAGCCGTCGGGTCGGGCATCGACGGCTGCGTGGGCGGCGCCGGCACCTGGCTGAACGGCACACCGGGCGGCGCCTGCACCGAGGCCGCCTGACCGCTCGGCAGGCTGCCCCGCCCGCTCGCCCCGCAGCCCGCCAGGCCCTCCAGCCCGGCCGGGCTCTGGGTGACCGGCTGGTTGCCGCTGAAGCAGTTGCTGGGGTCGGCGGCGGCCAGCACCAGGTCCTCACCGTTGCCGGTGACCCGGTTGCCGGTGGCCTGGTCGCCGCTCGCCGGGTGCCCCGGCGGGTCGGTGATGATCACCCCGGCCGCCGTGTTGCCCTGGATGAGGTTGCGCTGCACGCGGTCCCCGGTGCCGCCGCCGATGCCGATCCCGATCCCGAAGCCGCCGTCCGCCTGCTCGGGAGTGTCGGCGGCGTTGTTGTCGGTGATCACGTTGCCCGCGAGCACCGCACCGTGCTGCGGGGCGAGCGCCTCCTGGTCGTTGGAGTTGACGGTGACACCGACCCGATTGCCGGTGACCAGGTTGCCCAGCACCGAGACGCCCTCGGAGGCGTTGGTGATCTCGATGCCGACCGCGTTGTGCGCCATGGTGTTCCCGCGGACCAGGGTGTCGCAAGGCCGGCACTGGCCGACGTAGATGCCCGAGTCGGCCTGCCCGGAGGCGTAGGAGTCCTCGATCACGCCGCCGTGCGCGTCGAACGCGTAGATGCCGTACAGGCCGTTGTCGTACGCGGTCACGCTGGTCGCCCGGAAGCCCTGGACGGCCGGGAAGCGGGAGGTGTCCAGCGGGTTGTACGCCGAGCCGCCGGCCCCGCGCTGCTGCAGCTTCTGGTCGGTGACGCCGGTGAACAGCACGCCGTTGGCGAGGTAGTCGCGCACGGTGAGGTTCTCCACCACCGAGCCCGCACCGGTCGCGGTGATGCCGTTGACCAGTCGCACCCCGCCGTCGAAGACCACCGCGTTGCGGTCCGTGCCGCGCAGCACCACGTCGGGCTTGGTGACCTGCACGCTCTCCCGGTACACACCCGGGCCGATCAGCACCGTGTCCCCCGACCGGGCGACGTCCACCGCCTGCTGCACCGTGTGGAAGTCCTGCGGCACCCGCAGCACCGTCCCGGCCGGGTGCTTCGCGTCGGCGGAGGCCGAACCGGAGGAGGAGCACCCGGTGGCCGCGAGCGCTACCGCCGCGACCAGCGCCGACAGGCGCACCGCCGCCGATCGTGGCCCGGCCGGTCGGATCTGATGGAGGCTCAACAGGGATTGAGTGGACGGCATTTGCATGACAGGTGTTCTATCGTCTCCAATAGCCGTATGCCCACCGAACCGGAAATCGCGCAGGATCCCGTCCGCCCGGGCAGTGCCGGATTCGGGCGGCGCGGAGCCCTGCTCGCCGCCGGTGCGATGCTCGCCGCCGGCCTCGGCGCAGCGGCCGACGACCTGGCCCGGAAGAACCTGACGGCCACTCACGAGCCTGCCCCGGCCGCCCCGCCGGCCCCGGCCGCGACCCCCTTCCACGGGCCCCGGCAGGCCGGTGTGACGGCGCCCCAGCAGCCGGTCACCCAACTGCTCGCCCTCGACCTTCCGCAGACCTCCACCGCCGCCGACCGGCGGACCCTGCGCACCGTCCTCGACGAGCTGACCCGCGCCCTCGCCACGGCGGCTTCCGATGCCCCGTCGGATGCCCGGCTGCAGGGCATCGGCAGCACCCGGCTCACCTCGCTGGTCGGCGTCGGCCCGGGGCTGGCCACCCGGCTCGGCCTCGACGTCCCCGCCGGGCTCGCCGAGTTGCCGTCCTTCCCCGGCGACCAGCTGGACCAGGCACGCGGTGGCGGCGACCTGCTGCTCCAGCTGTGCGCCGCCGACCGCTGGACGGTTACCGTGGTCGCCGAACTCGCCGCCACCGCCGCCCGGTCCGCCGGCGCCGTCCCGCGCTGGAGCCAGTCCGGCTTCCTGCCCGTGACCGCCCCGGGGACCACCCCGCGCAACCTGTTCGGCTTCAAGGACGGCACCTCCAACCCCGGTCCGGCGGAGGACGAGCAGTTCGTCTGGGGCCCGTCCGGCGCGCACCAGAACGGCACGGTGCTGGTCTACCGCCGGATCCGGATGGACGTGGCTGCCTTCGCTGCCCTGCCCGCGGACCAGCGCGACCGGGCGATCGGCCGCCGCCAGAGCGACGGCGTCCCGCTCACCGGCACCGCCGAGCACGACGACCCGGACATCTACGCCAAGAACCCCGACGGCTCCTACGTGATCCCCGCCAACGCCCACGTCCGGCTCACCAGCCCCCGCCTCGACGGCGGTGCCCGGATGCTCCGGCGCAGCTACAGCTACGACGACGGCCCGACCGACCGCGGACTGCTGTTCTGCGCCTTCATGCGCGACCCCGCGCAGTTCATCCGGGTCCAGGACCGCCTGGCCACCCGCGACGCCCTCAGCCCCTACCTCACGCACCAGGCCTCGGCCGTGGCCTACGTACTGCCCGGCGCCACCGCCGGGGGCAGCCTCGGCGAGCAGTTCCAGGCGTAGGGGACGCCTGCGGTCCGGCTTCGCACGGGGGCGCCGGTGTGCCGGACGTAGCAGGTGTCACCGGTGGGACGGGCTGCTCGTCACCAGCCGGATCTGGTCGATGGAGGGCAGGCAGGTCGGCATCTCGTCGGTGACCCAGGCGTATTCCAGCCCTGACAGGGTCGCGCCGCCTTCCGGCTCCGACGGGGTCGCACCGCTGTCGGCCCACACCAGCAGATCGCCGATGTACTCGCCGGAGTGGTCGTACACGCCGGCGCCCACCGGTACGACCCTGGACACCTGAGGTGCGTGCTGCACCGGCCCACGCACCCGCAGGTCGACGCTCACCGACTCGGCTCCCCAGGTGGCCACCACCTCGGTCCGGTCCAGTTGGCTGCGCAGGGCCGAAGCACCGGCGACGTCGGCCGAGAGGATGTGTTCCAGCACGGCTCGCTCGGAGTCGTTCAGCGGACGAGGTTCGATGGGTACGGGCATGCGCCCATCTTCGTGGTTCGCCCTCCTGGCAAGCAATCCACGGGACACCGAGGGGGAGTCCGCCCTATGCGCGTGCCGGGCCGTGCCCCCCGCCCTACCAGACCTGGTAGGGCCGGAACTGCACACTGATCCGGGGGCCGGTGGGCCGCGCGGTCTTGGGGATCGCGTGCTCGAAGGTCCGCTGGCAGGAGCCGCCCATCACCAGCAGGTCGCCGTGGCCCAGGGCATGGCGGCTGGTGGGACCCGACCCGCCGTGCGGGCGCAGCAGCAGGGCGCGCGGCTCGCCGACGGAGAGGATCGCGATCATGGTGTCCCGGTCGGCCGCCCGCCCGCCGCGGTCGCCGTGCCAGGCCACGCTGTCCCGCCCGTCGCGGTAGTAGCAGAGCCCGGCGGTCAGGAACGGTTCGCCGAGCTCGGCCGCGTAGTGCTCGCTCAGCGCCCGGCGGGCCTCGGGCAGCACCGGGTGCGGCAGCTCGGCCCCGGGCCCGTAGTGCGCCAGCAGCCGCGGGACGTCGACCACCCGCTCGTACATCGGCCGCCGCTCGGCCCGCCACGGGACCTCGGCGACGAGGTGTTCGAACAGCTCGTCCGCCCCGGCGAGCCATCCCGGGAGCAGGTCGATCCAGGCCCCGCGGCCGAGCTCGACCCGGCGGACGGCGGTGAGCGAGCCGAGCCCGAGGGCGTCGGCGCTGCCGAACAGGGTGCTCTGGAGGTGCTGCATGGGGACAGGGTAACTCGATTCATCGCTCATGTGTTCGATTTATGGCCCGAGCAGTGCGTCCCGTCGCTCAGGCTCCTGTGACGGAGCGAGATAGTTGTCACCTGGTCGCGATATCTGTCACCCGCGGTTCGGCGCGCTGCGATCAGACTTGAGCCGGGACACGATAGTTGGAACCTGGCCATAGGGGCTGGAACCGGAACTCTCCCGGCATCGATCGCTGAGGTGTCTCGTCCGGCAGCCGAGCGATGAGGAGGCGGGTGATCGACAAGCCTTGCCGTCGCCGTGCTGTCCCATCTCGGGCGGTAGAGTACGGAGCCGTGCCGTTTCCCGATGAGCCCAATCAGGTAGCAGTGGTCGAGTATCGACCGGAGTGGCCGGCGGAGTTCGAGCGGTTGGCCGGGCAGTTGAGAGCTGCCCTCGGTGACGTCGCAGTCGCTGTCGACCATGTGGGCTCCACCTCGGTGCCGGGCCTACCGGCCAAAGACTGCATCGACGTGCAGGTCCGGATGACGTCGATCGCCGAGACCCGGGACGTCAAACTGCTCGCCGCGATTGGCTTCCGCTGTCGACCTGAACCGTGGAATCACCACGAGGTCTCGGCAGGACAACGGTGCCGCAAGCTCGTTTTCGCGCCCCCCATCGGCGCGCGCCGCAGCAATGTCCACCTCCGGGAAAGCGTTGGCCCCAACGCCCGCTTTGCCCTGCTGTTCCGGGACTATCTACGCGCGGACGAGACCGCTCGTGAGGGCTGGGGCGCGTTCAAGCAAAGGCTGGCGCTGAGCGTTCCGGACCTCTTGGAAAATGGGCAGATCAAGGCCCCCGCTACCCAGGTTCTGATGGCTGGGGCCGAACGGTGGGCCGCCGAGACGGGTTGGCAGGTCCGGTTCCAACAAGAATGACAACTGACCGTTGGTTCCAGGAAGCCTGGCAAACCAGTTCCAACAAGCGTGTCGCGTATGCCCAGGACAGCCTGGTCACCATGTTTCTCCGGTTCCAACTACCGTGTCACGGCTCAAGACTTGAGCCAGGACACGGTAGTTGGAACCTGGTCTTGATTGTTGGCACCGAGGCTTGATGGCCAACGCCGAGGCCGTAGTCCCGTCCCTGTCAACGCTCGTGGTCTTCGCCAGAGCCCGTCATCCCCCAGGTCCTGGTGAGCCACTAGGTTGGTGTGCGTGGAGACGCGGGGGCAGAGGTATCGGTATGTGGGTCCGGCCGAGCTGAAGGCGCTCGTCCGGGCGGGTAGTGAGGGTCGGAGCATCCGTTCGTCGGCGGACTTCGGCGAGTGGGTCTCTGCACTGACCCTGGATGAGCTGGCCGAGCCGTTCACGTTCGTCGTCGACAGTGGCGGGGTGCTGCGACTGGCTCCGCGCCGCAGCGAGCACGTGGCGTGTGCTGGCAGCGGAGAGGTGCTGAGTGCCGGCGAGATGAGCTTCCGTGAGGAGTCCGGGCGGTGGGTGGTCGAGGAGGTCAGCAACCAGTCGACCGGCTACTGCCCGGACGTCAGCTCATGGCCGGCCGCGGCCGAGGCCCTGGACCGGATCGGGATCCCTCGACCGTCCGGGTTCACGCACGAGGTGGTCTTCCGCCGATGCCGCTCCTGCCGGGAGCTCAACATCGTGCGAGAGGAGGACTTCGTCTGCGTCTTCTGCGGCGAGGATCTGCCGCGGGAGTGGAACATGGGGGAGCCCGGGTGACTGGTCAGACAGCGAAGATCACCTCGCGGTGCGAGTGCGGCAGCACAGCAGTGCGACAGGTGAACCAGTTCATCCTTCACGTCATTGTGATGCAGCGTGCGTACGCTCACGCCGGCAAGCTCGGCCACGCGTCCCACGTGACGACTGCCGTGTTCCGGCACAGTCCCCGTGGCGTGGCGTGGCGTGGCGTGGCGTGGCGTGGCGGGAGTGCGGGTAAACATCCGGTCATCAGACGCTATAAGGGTTCTGTGATCTTCCACATCGCCGATCCGGCCGGTTGGGCCACCCGTCCTGATTGCCTCGGTGTCCCGCTGGAGCGGGCGGAGCTGCGGCCCGGCTCCCCGCCGGCGCCCGGGACTCTTCTGCCGCCCGTGCGGGGTCCGCTCGCCCGGGCGGCCGTCACCGGCGCGAGGGATGGCGTGCGTGATGAGGGATGGCGTGCGTGATGACGAAGGGCGGGTCCTGCGGCTGGTGCCGCGCGCCTGATGCCCCGGAGGAGTGACAAGGGGTCGGTGGGCGCCGTCACCCGTCCGAGTGATCACGGGAATCGGCGTGGTTCTGTCGCGATCGCCGTTCCCTCGAAGAGACTCGAAGAGAGGAGACCATGCAATGACCGTTGAGGACACGGTCCTCACGTGCCCGGTCCGGCACGACGAGGCCTTGGAGCCCGATCCCTTCCTGACTCGGATGAGGGAGGAAACACCCGTCGCGCGAGTCCGCATGCCGTACGGCGAGGGTGTCTGCTGGCTGGTCACCCGCTACGCGGACGTGCAGTTCGTGACCTCCGACCGGCGCTTCAGCCGCGCCGCCCTGGTGGGCAGGGACTTCCCGCGGATCACTCCGGCTCCCATCGCCCAGCCCGAGGCCATCAACCTCATGGACCCGCCGCAACTCAACCGGGTGCGCAAGCTCGCCATCAAGGCGTTCACCACCCCACAGGTGGAGGCGTTGCGGCCCTGGACGCAGCGGGCGGTGGACGAGCTGGTGGACGCGATGACCGGTGCCGCCACGCCCGATGTCGCCGAACACCTCGCGGAGCGGATCCCGTTGATGACGATCTGCCAGCTCATGGACGTGCCGGAAGGGGACCGTCCCCAGCTGAGGCAGTGGGCGATGTCGATGATGTCGATGCGTCCGGCGGACCGTTCCTGCGCCATCGACGCCAAGGAGAGCCTGCGGGCCTACTTCACCGAGCTCACGCAGGAACGGCGACGCGCTCCGGGCGGTGATCTGATCAGCGCCCTGGCCACGGCGCGGGTGGGTGAGGACATGCTCGCGGACGGCGAGCTCGCCGTCCTCGCCATGCTGCTGGTCGTCACCGGGCACGACACCACGACGTACAACATCAGCAACATCGTCTACACGCTGCTGACCCACCCGGCCCAGTTGGACCGCCTGCGTACCAGCCCGGAACTCCTGCCGCAGGCGCTGGAAGAGCTGCTGCGGTTCATCCCCTTCCGTCAGGGCGTCGGCATCCCTCGCGTGGCATTGGAGGACGTCGAAGTCGGCGGAGTGCTCGTCAAGGAAGGTGACACCGTTCATGTCTCCTACTTGACTGCCAACCGTGACGGGCTGGTCCACGAACGTGCGGACGAGTTGGACTTCGAGCGGTGTGACCCTGCGGCGCACATGACCTTCGGGTACGGCAGTCACCACTGCCTCGGCTCCCACCTCGCCCGCATGGTGCTCCAGATCTCCGTCGGAACGCTCCTGCGCCGCCTTCCCGGACTGCGGCTGGCCGTCCCCGCCGAGCAGGTGCGGTGGAACACCGTGTCGATCTGGCGCCACCCCCTCGCACTGCCTGTCACCTGGTAAGGAACCCGAACGACATGGCCACTCTCTGCCGGCCCGCCATCAGCGTCCCCGAGCACGTGATCACCTTGGAACAGACCCTTGACCTGGCGCGCAGTCTGCATGCCGGTCACCCCCAACTCGACCTCGCGCTCCGTCTGATCTCCCGTACCGGTGTCGCGACCCGGCACCTGGTGCAGCCGATCGACGCCACCTTGAAACACCCTGGCTTCACCGCTCGCAACGCGGTCTACGAGTCCGAGGCGAAAGCCCGAGTCCCTTCGACGGTGCGGCGGGCACTGGGTCACGCGGAACTCGGGCCCGAGGACATCGACATGATCATCTATGTCTCGTGCACCGGCTTCATGATGCCCTCCCTCACCGCCTGGCTCATCAACACCATGGGGTTCAGGCCCCGGACCAGGCAGCTTCCGATCGCGCAACTGGGCTGCGCCGCCGGCGGCGCAGCCGTCAACCGCGCCCACGACTTCTGCACCGCCTACCCGGAGTCGAATGTCCTCATCGTGGCGTGCGAGTTCTGCTCGCTCTGCTACCAGCCCGACGACCTTGGCGTGGGCAACCTGCTCTCGAACGGCCTCTTCGGCGACGCCATCGCCGCGGCGGTGGTCCGCGGTGAAGGAGGCAGCGGGGTACGGCTGGAACACAACGGCTCCCACCTCGTTCCCCACACCGAGGAATGGATCTCCTACGCGGTCCGTGACACCGGCTTCCACTTCATGCTCGACAAGCGCGTTCCCCACTCCATGGAGCAACTCGCACCGGCCATGGACGCGATGAGCGCGTCCCACGGATGGGATCTCTCCGAACTGGACTTCTACCTCGTCCATGCCGGTGGACCCCGCATTCTCGACGACCTGTCCACCCACCTCCGGCTGCCCGCCACCGTGTTCCGCTACAGCAGGGCCACCCTCACCGAACGGGGGAACATCGCCAGCGCCGTCATCTTCGACGCCCTGGACCGACTCTTCGAAGACGGCGGAGCCACCCCCGCCGCGCGCGGTGTCATCGCCGGCTTCGGCCCCGGCATCACCGCCGAGGTCGCCCTCGGCACCTGGACCGGCACCCAGCTCACGGGGCACAACGCGACACTTCGGCGCGAGCCGGCACTGTCGTCAGCCGGCCTCTTATGAGGTGCACGGTCACGCCGATCCGGCCCGAGCCGAACGCCGGACTCGACCCCGCCGTCAACCGCTGCCCAGACGGCCTTCGGTCAACTTCACGCGACGTGCCGAACCTCCCACTGCTACCTGAGCTGCGCGGCTGCCGCGCGGAGTTCGTCGAATGCGGCTCGGGTGTGGGTCGCCAGCTCGCCTGGGTCCTCGTCGCGGCTGGGGTCGGCCCACCGGATGTAGCCGAGCCTGAAGGCGAGGACGCCGAGTTCGGCGGCCACGTGCGCCGCGGGTTCTGCGACGTTCCGTCTCTTCAGCGCATCGACCATCGCCGCGGCCATGCCGATGCTCTTCAACGCGTTGCGCTCCTGCAACTCCGCGTTCGCCTCGATCGCCGCGTGCAGCAGCGGGCTGAGCTCGCGGTTGAACGAGGTCATCTCGCCCGAT
This sequence comes from Kitasatospora sp. NPDC008050, assembly GCF_042957465.1. NCBI lineage: Bacteria > Bacillati > Actinomycetota > Actinomycetes > Kitasatosporales > Streptomycetaceae > Kitasatospora > Kitasatospora sp. NPDC008050. The sequence goes on along the minus strand of NZ_JBIBIJ010000003.1, from coordinate 22,443 downwards.
GCGCGCTCCAGTCCGGCCGCGACGGCCGTCATCGGCGTCGCGTCCGCGGGGGCGCTGTCGATGCCCTCGGCCAGCAGGCGGCTGAGCGTCGTCTGTCCCGTCGTGAGGATCTCCCGCTTGTCGGCGAAGTGGCGGAAGAAGGTGCTCCGCGTGAGCCCGGCCCGCTCGGCGATCTGAGCGACCGTCGTTTCGTCGTAGCCCTGCTCGGCGAAGAGACCGAGCGCCGCCATGACCAGGCGCTGTCGGGCATCGGGTTTCCATCTCGGCATGGGGCCAGTCTAGATGATGCGACAGTTGTCGCATCGCGCGGTACAGTGATGGGGCACCTGTCGCATCACCGTACGGAGCTCACCATGCGCGTCTTCACACCGGCGGCACGGGCCTGATCGGCTCTGCCGTCGTCGCCGGGCTGCTCGCCGACATCGGCCGCCGGACCGGCGTCGCCGGCTACCCCGCGGACGGCGCGCAGCGCCGGCCCGCCGTCCACGCGCTCGACGCCGCCGTCCTGTTCCGGCTCGCCCTGGAGAAGGCCTCCGGCCCTCGGCTACCCGGCGGCCCGGTTCAAGGTGGCGCGCAGGGACCCGAGCAGGCTGAGGGCCTGCGCGCTGGAACTGCCGGGCTCCGCCTGGTAGACGACCAGCTGCTGGCCGGGAGCGTCGCGCACGTCGAAGGCCTGGTAGGTGAGGGTCAGCGGGCCGACGTCCGGGTGGAGGAGGTGCTTGGCCTCCTGGGTCTTGCCGCGCACGGCGTGGGCGTCCCACAGGCGGGTGAAGTCCGTGCTGTCGGCGGTGAGGGTGCGGACGAGTTCCCGCAGCCGGGGGCTGTCCGGGTCGAGCCCGGCCGCCTGCCGCAGGTGGCCCACGACCGCCTGGGTCGTGTGGCCCCACCGTGCGTAGAACTGCCGGCCCGCCGGGTCGAGGAAGACCATCCGGGCGAGGTTGTCCAGCCGCTCGAAGGGTGAATGCAGGGCCTCGGCCAGGGCGTTGGCCGCCAGCACGTCCAGAGTCCGGTTGATGACGAACGCCGGGGCGGCCGGGTAGCCGTCCAGCAACTGGCGCAGGGCGGGGCCGACCCGGTCCGTGGTGTGGGCGAACCGGCTGCCCGGCACCGTCCCCGCCAGCTGGTGCAGGTGTGCGTGCTCGTCCGGGTCCAGCCGCAGGGCGCGGCCGAGCGCATCGAGCACCTGGGCCGACGGGTGGCGTTCTCGCCCCTGTTCCAGGCGGGTGTAGTAGTCCGCGTTCACCCCGGCCAGGACGGCGACCTCCTCCCGGCGCAGTCCGGCGACCCTGCGCACCCCGTGGCTCGCCACGCCGGCGTCCTCCGGCAGCAGGGCCGCACGGCGTGCGCGCAGGAACTCTCCCAGGTGGTTGTCGATCACGCCCTCACCCTAGGCCGCACGGGCGGTGCCCTGCCTGGGTGCACCACACCCAGGCAGAGCACGTCCTGGTCGGTCACCCGCGTCCCGCCCAGACTCGGTCGGGCGGAACGGATCCGCATTCATCGATGAAGGGAGTCCGTCCTTGACGGGCAGGACCGAGCAGGGCCAAGCCGATGTGGTCGGCGTGTGGGTGACGGCGGACGGTCACATCCGCCAGGAACTACGGGCGGACGGCCGGTACGACGAGGCCCGCGGCCACCGCCGCCGCGCCTACACGGGCCGCTACACGGTCACCGGCCAGCACATCGACTACGTCGACGACACCGGGTTCACCGCCACGGGCGACATCCGAGACGGAGTCCTCCACCACGAACACCTCGTGCTCCACCGAGAGGGGAAGCAGGCATGACGCAGACGGCCAAGGTCATTCTGGTCACCGGAGCGAGCAGCGGGATCGGGGAGGCCACCGCCCGCCGTCTCGCCGCCGACGGCCACCGCCTGTTCCTCGGGGCTCGGCGCACCGACCGCCTCGGCGCGCTCGTCGGCGAGCTCACCGCCGCAGGCGGCACCGCGGCGTTCCGGCGTCTCGACGTCACGGACGCCGCCGACGTCCAGGCCTTCGTGTCCGCCGCCCGTGAGCGCTACGGCCGGGTGGACGTGCTGGTCAACAACGCCGGAGTGATGCCGCTCTCGCCCCTGGAGGCACTGAGGACGGACGAGTGGGACCGCATGATCGACGTGAACCTGCGGGGAGTCCTGCACGGCATCGCCGCCGCGCTGCCCGTGATGCGGGCCCAGGGCGGCGGGCACTTCGTGAACATCGCGTCCGTCGGCGCGTACGAGGTCTCTCCCACCGCCGCCGTCTACTGCGCCACCAAGTTCGCCGTCCGGGCGATCTCCGAAGGGCTGCGCCAGGAGTCCGCCGGAGACATCCGGGTCACCCTCGTCTCTCCCGGCGTGACCGAGTCCGAACTCGCCGAAGGCATCTCCGACCCCATCGCGAGGGAGGCCATGAGGGCGTACCGCGCGGTGGCACTGCCCGCCTCCGCCGTCGCGCAGGCCATCGGCTACGCAGTCGCCCAGCCCCGGCAGGTCGACGTCAACGAGCTCGTCGTCCGGCCCGCGGCGAGTGCCCAGTGAGCGCCGACGGCTTCCCGCTGGTCGCCGTGTCCCGCTCGACCCCTGATCAGGTGGTCGCCCCGCCCGGCCGGTGACCGCGAGGTCACCGGGGGTTCTCCAGGCGTCTGTTCATCTCTTCCGCCGCCACCGCTATGCCCCGAGTCGTGCACGGGGCTGGTCGGTGGCGGCGGGCGTGGTTCCGGTCTAGAGCTGGGTGGCGCCACCGTCGACGAGCAGTTCCGCGCCGGTGGTGAAGGAACTCTGGTCCCCGGCCAGATAGAGGGCGGTGGCGGCGACCTCGTCGGGGTGGCCGATGCGGCCGAGCGGGGTCGGTCCGGTGGACTCCCCGGGTGCGGTGGCCTGATCGCCCTGCGGGAACGCGGCCCGTACCTCGTCGCCGCCGGGGGTGGCGACAGGACCGGGAGTGAGGGCGTTGACGCGGATGCCGCGGCCGGCGAGTTCAGCGGCCCAGGTGCGGGCGAGGCTGCGGATCGCGGCCTTGGTGGCGGCGTAGACGCCCAGGCCCGGGACGCCGCGCAGGGCCGCGCTGGAGGAGAGCAGGATCACCGAGGCGCCGGACGACAGCAGCGGGAGCGCCTTCTGGACGGTGAAGACGGTGCCCTTGAGGTTGATGGAGGTGGTCCGGTCGTACTCCTCCTCGGTGATCTCGCCGAGCGGGGCGAAGCCCCCGAGGCCGGCGTTGGCGACGACGATGTCGAGACGGCCGCTGCGCTCGGTGATCTCGGCGAAGAGCCGGTCGAGGTCGTCGAGACTCGACACATCGCTGCGGATGCCGATGGCGCGGTTGCCGATCTGCTCGACGGCTGCGTCCAGTTCGGCCTTGCGGCGGCCGGTCAGGTAGACGGTCGCTCCCTCGGAGGCGAACCGGCGGGTGATGGCCAAGCCGATGCCGGTGGAGGCCCCGGTCACCAGGGCGGTCTTGCTGTCCAGCTGTCCCATCGAATTCTCCTGATCCTTGATGTAACCATATTGGTTACATTTATGACCGCGGGAAGGCCCCGCGGCCGGGGAGTGCAGCGGTCGGGGCTAGGCGGTTTTCAGTACGTCCCGCAGCACGTCTTCGAGGGTGGTTCGGGCCAGTTCGCTGCGGAGCGTGGCTTCGATCCCGTCGTAGACGGTGGTCATCGCGGGGGCGATGCCGTGGCCCACGACGCACTCGGGGTCCGGCGTGGAGCGGTGCAGGGCGAAGATCGGCCCTGACTCCACCGCCTCGTAGACATCGAGCAGAGTGATCGCCGACAGGTCCCGCGACAGCCTCCAGCCGGCGCCGGCGCCCCTGCGCGAATCGGCCAGACCGGCCTTGCGCAGCTCGGCCAGCAGGCGACGGATCACCACGGGATTCGTGTTGACGCTCGTTGCGATCTGCTCCGAGGTCGCGACCTCATGGCCGCGGCGCTGGTAGAGCCCGATCCAGGTCAGCGCGTGTACGGCGATCGTCAGTCTGCTGTTGGCGCCCATGTGCCTCATCGCCTCCTTGAAGTAACCATAACAGTTACGACCGGGTCCTGCCGCGAGCCCTACGAGTTGGTTGCGCCGATCGCCGAGCGTGCCGCCTTCTCCGCAGCCGTTCACCTCATCGTGTCACCGCCAGGCGGCGGTTCAGGCGCGGGTGATGTCGGGGTTGGCGGCGATGATCTCCTCCGCCGTCCGCCACGCCAGGGGCAGCGCGGCGATGGTCTCCTCCGCACGGGTGCGAAGGTCGCCGGGGGAGTTGATGCCGAGATCCGCCAGGAGCCCGGCGAAGGCGGGCCGAAGCGCCTGCTCGCGGTGCGGGGCATCGGTGGCCAGGATCTTGTGGCAGCGGGCGAAGGTCGCCGTGATCCAGAACACCGCTTCCCGATGGTCGCCGCGGCGCGCGAGTTCGTAGCCGGCGTCGATGGCGATGGGCCTGGCCGCAGCGGTGATGTCGGAGCTGAAGAGGACCGGAGTCCGGGCGAGCGCCGCCGCCTCGTCGAAGGTCCGCGCCAGGGCGTCGACATGCTGTTCGACCCGCTCGGCCGTCAGGTTCTGGCACCCCGTCAGCCGCAGCAGGCCCGGGTACCGGTCGGTGAGGCCGTACTCGTCAAGGACCTCGCGTGCCCGCAGATAGCGCAGCCGGACCGTCGGGTTCCGCAGGGCGGCGACGAGCAGGAGGTGGGTGGTGATGCCGGTCGGGAAGAGCCAGCCCGTCACCTGGTCGTGCCAGGGCGCCGAGGTGTCGAGGGAGGCCAGGGAGGTCTCGATCCTCCGGCGGACGCCCTCGCAGCGGCGCCGCACCCATGCCTCGTCGGCGAAGTGGCGCGCGACCTCCAGCTGCAGCTCGCGCAGGTCACCGGTCGGGTCGTCGATGACGGTGTCGCGGCTGAGTCCCGCGGCAAGGTGGTAGTTCGCCAGCACCGCCGGGACCGGCCGGAGCTCGTCCCAGGACACGGGCGTGACTTCCAGCAGCACGCTCCGGTGCCTGAACTTGCCGAGCTTCGGCCCCGCGGCGGGATTGCCCGTGACCAGCATGATGTCCACGTCGGTGCCGACGGGCAGCGCCGCCTCCGGAGCGAGGGCCACCGTCGAACCGCTGAAGTACGCGCCGCGATAGCCGTCGTACCGCCGGCCTTCCCGCTCGACCCAGTCCACTGCAGCGCGACGCGCCGTTTCGATGTCCATGGGGGCCATTGTGCCGCCGGCCGCGACCGCCGATCCGAAGGTCCACTCGTTCGGAGGCCGCCACTGCCGCCGCCACTGCCGCCGCCGCTGCTACCGCCGCTGCTACCGGTCGGCGCAGGCTGCTCCGCCCGGCGGTGAGGTGGAGATCGGGGGAGGGGCCGGACTCCACCCTCGGTTCCACCCGTGGGTGCAGGTGCGGTGGGCGTTGTCGCGGCAGTCTTGCGGGCATGACAACGACCGAGTGGATCACCGACGTAGCGCTCATCCTCATCGTTTTCCGCCAGCTGCGGGAGGGCCGGCTCGACCTCAGGTCCTTCCTGATCCCGCTGGGGATCGTGTCCTTCGTGGCCTACTCGTACCTGGACACCATTCCGACCGCGGGCAACGACCTGGTGCTGATCGGGGCGTTGATGGGCGTGGGTGCTGTGCTCGGCATCGCAGGCGGCAGCTACACCCGGATCCGTACTGCCGGCGGGCACGTCCTGATCAAGGCCGGTGCGGTGTCGGCGATCCTGTGGGTCGTGGGCATGGGGGCGCGGATGGGTTTCCAGATGTATGTCGAGCACGGCGGTGGCGCCGCCTCGGTCGCCCGGTTCAGCGTCACTCACCACATCACCAGCGACCAGGCCTGGGTGGCGGCGTTCGTGCTGATGGCACTGACCGAGGTGGTCACGCGGCTGGCCACGATCTTCATCCGCAGCCGGACCCGGACGGTGACCAGCCCCGTGCTCGCCTTCGACCGTACGGCCTGACCGAACATCTCTCGGTAGGTCCAACGGCTGGACGTTGACCAATCGTTCCCCCTTCGGATGTGACGCTTCGCCCAGCCTGTTGACCTGTCACAGCACCCCGCGAGCACCTCATACTCCAGAACCTGACGAACCGACGGATGAAGGAGCACGATGAGCACGGCAGCGGCAGCGGCAGTGGCACCGGCAGCGGCAGCAGGGACCTGGAAGCTCGGGGATCTGGAGGTGAACCGCGTCGGCTACGGCGCGATGCGGCTGACCGGCAACGGCATGATGGGGAACTCGGACGGCACGCCGATCGACCGCGACGTCGCCGTCCGGCTGCTGCACAGTGCGTTCGAGCAGGGCGTCAACCACATCGACACGGCCGCCTTCTACTTCTCGGCGCTGCGGTCCGCGAACGAGCTCATCAACCGGGCGCTGGCGTCCTGGCGTGAGGACGTGGTCGTGGTGACCAAGGTCGGCCCGGGGCGGGACCCTTCCGGTGAGTGGTTCACCGTGGCCCGCCCCGACCAGCTGCGCGGCCAGGTCGAGGAGAACCTGCGCCAGCTCGGCCGGGACCACCTGGACGTGGTGAACCTGCGCCGCAACGGCCCCGGGATGGGCTCGGTCAGTGAGTACTTCGGCGCTCTGGCCGAGCTGCGCGAGGCGGGCCTGGTCCGGCACCTCGGGCTCTCCAACGTCCGGCCGGAGCACGTGGCCGAGGCCCAGGCGATCGCGCCCGTGGTCTGCGTGCAGAACTCCTACGGCCTGGACTGGCGCCGCGCCGACGAGAGCGGAATGGTGGAGTTGTGCCGGGAGCAGGGCATCGCCTTCGTCCCCTACTTCGCCATCTCCGGGCTGCGGCGCGAGGCGGCCGCGGCGCAGGAGCAGGACACGCGCGTCCACACGGTCGCCCGGGCCCACGGTGCGACGCCCGCCCAGATACGGCTCGCCTGGACCCTCCACCGCGGTCCGCACATGCTGGCCATTCCCGGCACCACGAACCCGGCGCATCTCGCCGAGAACATCGCCGCCGGCGCCCTGCGCCTGACGGAGGAGGAGTTGGCCCTCCTGGACAAGCCGGGCGACACCGACGCCTGAGCGCCCCTGTGTCCGGACCAGCTGGGGTTCGGACACAGGCTCCCACCTCACCCGGAATCCGCCGAGCCACGCGCAGGGGCCGGACACCGATCCGGCGACGGCGACGCGCACGGTCACCCTGGTGATCGCCACGATCCGCGGGCTGTTGCTCGACCTGCTCGACCTGCTCACCACCGGCGACCGGGACCGCGTCCAGGTTGACGTCGCCGGTGACGTCGATCTTGGTGCCGGTGATCTTGGTGCCGGTGATCCAGCGAGCGTCGTCGGAGGCGAGGAAGGCCACTGCGTCGGCGATGTCCGGGACTTGGCCGATCCGGCCGGGGGGGGTCAGGCCGAGGGCGGTCAGGCCGAGGGTGCGCTCCAGGTTCGCCGGGTCGGCCGGCACTCCGGCGGTCATGTCGGTGTGGGTGAAGCCGACGAGGACAGAATTGACGGTGATGCCCAGCCCGGGAAGAGGAAGTGAGTCAGGTGTCGTTCCGGTCGGACATCCCGTTGGGCCTTCCCGGCCTGGGATGATCGACAGGACCGGACGGATGAACGCAGAGGTGGAGAACATGGTCGGTCTGGTGCTGGTCGGCGTCCTGGTGCTCGCCGTGGGCGGGTGTGCATGTGTGGTGTGGGCGGAGCGCGGCGGGCCCCGCTGGGTCCGCGGCGTGGCCCTCGTGACGCTCGCCGCGGGCGAGCTGGTGCGTCTCGCTGGGAAGAACCGGCGCCGGAGCCTGAAGCGGACCGGCAGCGACGGCGACTAGGAACGGACGGTCAGCCGGCTGTTCCAGCTCGCCGAACCGCAGCCGCGAGGGCTCGACCTGTGACGGCCGCGACATGCGTGACGGCAAGCGGCGGCAGGGTGGATTCTCTCCCGAGTGGTCGCGTCAGACCTGATGCGTCAGCGCGGCGTCATGAGCGGTCCTGGCCGGGAGGCCTCGGTCTCCTCCAGGCCTGTTGCCGACCGGGCGCCACGCGCGGTACAGGCGCGACCCCACGACCACGAGCACGGCGATACCCATGGGCGGGTAGAGCGAGCCGGGCAGTTGCCAGTACCAGGCGACGCCGCGCCCCCAGCGGTGGGGCGCTATCCACATGGCGTGGCAGAGGAACACCGCCAGCGTGGTGCCGAGCAGCACCCGCCGCGCGGTGGTCCTGGCCTCCACGGCCAGCAGCGCGATGAGAGGGATGCACCAGACCCAGTGGTGGGTCCAGCTGATCGGCGAGATCAGCAGCGCGGTGAACGCGGTACAGACGGCGCCCCATGCGTCGGCCCGGCGCAGCAGCCGTGTGGAGCGTCCGGTCAGGACGGCCACGGTGAGGCCGAACGCCCCGACGACAGCGCAGGCGGCGAGCCCGACCAGGCCCGGGTCGTTGACGTCGAGGAGCCGGCAGACAGCGCCCCGCAGGGACTGGTTGTCCATCAGGACCGTGACGCCGACCCGGCTCGGGTCCCAGAGGTACTTGGTCCAGAAGCCGAAGGAGGCGTCGGGCAGCACGAGCCAGCCGATCAGACCGGCCGCCAGGAAGGTGCCTCCCGAGACCAGGGCGGCCCTGATGCGGCCGGTGAGGAGCAGGTACACGGCGAACAGGCCCGGGGTGATCTTGATGGCGGTGGCCAGACCGATGCCCACGCCCTTGAACCGGCTCCGGTCCGGCCGGGTCAGGTCCCACAGGACCAGGCAGAGGATGGCGAGGTTGACCTGGCCGTACTGGAAGGTGGTGTACACCGGTTCCAGCCAGACGCCGAGGCCCGTGGCGAGCAGGACTGCGGCTGGACGGTGACGCGCGCGGGGCCACCCGATCAGGCGGAGCGAGAGGTGGACGGCCAGGGCGAGCAGGGCGAGGCTGAGGAGCACGACCAGAACCCGCAAGGTGGTCACGTCGAACCAGGCGCTCGGCACGAAGAGCATCGCGGCGAAGGGCGGGTAGGTGGCCGGCAGGTCCCACACCCGCATGGCGTACAGGTCCTCGCCGTGGACGACCGCCGCGCCCTCGCCCCGGTAGACGAGCATGTCGATCATGGTCGAGCCGTGGAAGTGGCGCACGACGGCGAACATCACCAGCGACGCCACTGCGACGCAAGCCGCTGCCGCGGTCCACGGTATCGATCTCGCGGGGCCGGAGGGATCGATGCGCTCAGCCGTTTCTGCCTGCCGTGTCCACCGTTTCAGATCGAACTCGCGCACCGCGATGGCACCCCGTTTGAGATAGGCCAGATCGTTTTGCTCATCAGCGTCTGGGTCCAAGCACGATAGCCGACCCTATGGCTCGCGTGTTTCACCGGCGCCGGTGTCCGGATCGCGAACAGTAGCGTGAAAGTGCCTTCTGTACTGGGCAGATGAGGCTTGTCGAAGGCTTCTGTCCGCCCAGCGGGAAGGTACTTTCGTGCACAGAGCGGAAATACGTCCCAGGATCGTTGTCTCTCTTTCGCAACAGTTCTGAGGGTGGGATTCGGTGAGAGCGGTCGACCGTCACCCTGCCGCCGGCCATTGCGAGGCTCACCGGTTGGACGGGCCCCGGACGACGGTGCGTCAGCCTCGCTCCGGCAGCCACCGGCACCACAGCTCCAGGTCCAGCCGCTTGAACGACGGTCTGCCGTTGAACGTGCCGTCTCGGCGGAAGCGATAGACCAGGCCGTCCAGACGGCGAACGAATTCGATCGGCACAGCGACTACCCCCACCCGGATGCCGGGAACAAGCATGGCAGCATTGGCCGGCCCACCCCGAGCGCTTCGCCGGCATCGTGGTCGTCCCGGATCCGGGACGACCACGATGCCTGGCCACGTCTCAAGGCTGGTGGACGAAGCCCGCCAAGGGGGCGAGCAGAGTCCAGCCGAGGGACTCGTAGAGAGCCCGACCGTCGTCGGTCGCGCCCAGGGCGGCAGTGTGGGCGCCGCGCTCGACGGCGGCGACGGCCAGGGCCTCCATCACCAGCGTGCCCAAGCCGCGGCGCTGGTGCTCGGGATAGGTGGCGACCCGGTCCATGACCGCCACGCCGTCGTTGACGGTCGCGTATCCGGCCGAGGCGACATCGCCCTCGGCGGTGCGCGCCCGGACGTGGATGACGCTGTCGGTCTCCTCGGTACTCAGGGTGTAGCCGTCCGGCACCCGCAGGGTGGGATTCGTCAGGGCGGTGGTCATCACGAACTCGGTGCCGCGGTACTGCCAGCCCGGCCCGAGCCAGGCCGACCCTTGCTCGGGCTCGACGAACGCCTTGATCCAGATGTTCGGCTCGTCGGCTGTCGCGGCTGCGGCGCGGACGGCTGCCGCGTCGGACCGCAGCAGCACGTGCCGGGCCCGCTCCCTCGTGCGGCCGACGTCCACCCGCAGCCCCCACGCAACCTCCACCGGCTGCGGGTTCCGCCGGGCGGCCGCCAGGCCTCTGACCCAGACACCCGCGAGCTCCGGCACCATCACATGTCCCCCATGGCTGGATCGTCCCCGCACCCTACTGGAGCGGTGACGCGTATTCCGGGACCGGCCCAGGCGCCGATGTGCTCCCGCCGATGCGCTCCCTGCCACGGACACCCCGGTCGACACCACGGCGTTGCCGGACCACATGATGCCGTCGGCGATGCGGTGCGCGCTCAGCCGCTGAGCGCGTCCAGTGCCTGAGTGACCAGCGGGACATCGGCCTTGGGGATCACGATCATGTGCTGCTCACCACCCGCGGTGAGGTCGAGGCGGATCATCTTCCGCAGCCCGGCCTTCTTCTCCGAGACCGCCAGACCGAACGGCCCCTGGAGCGCGACGCTCTCCCGGGTGCGCCGGTTCTGCCAGCTCGCCTGCTCCGCGGTGAGGTGCAGATAGCCGCTCGCCGTGAGCGGGATCGTGCGCCCCTTGCCGATCGGCGCCATCCGGACCGTGCCCAGCGTCGAACTGGCGCAGAACACCTGGAGCGTGCTGCCCGTCCGCAGGTCGGCCAGGTCCTTCTCGGTGGTCAGCCGTCGGATGCGCAGCGCCGAAAGCAGCACGTCGGCAAAGGTCTGGGTACCCGCCGCACGGCGGATCGTTGTGCTCATGGCCAGGGATCTTCGCACAACCGGACGACCATCCTGTCGCGGGGGCCGCGATCATGACGACCGGGCACCGGAGGGTCCGGGGCGCCATAGGAACTCCCTATAGCGTCTGCTGACATTTCGTCTTTGTCTGGCTGCCTTTTCCGGCCGTACCGTGAAACAGCTCGATGAGGTGCGCACCGCGATTTCCCCGAAGAATCGCCCCCTGCGTACGGCAACCCTTCTTCCGTCGAGCGGACGAATGCGACGAATGCGCAGACGAATACACAATCGAGAGGACCAGTGGTATGACCACGATCGAGAACGGATCGGGAACGCGAGAACTCGCGGGAAAGCGGGCCCTGGTCACAGGTGGTTCTCGCGGAATCGGAGCGGCCATCGTGCGCCAACTCCTGGACGCGGGCGCCGAGGTGCTCACGACCGCCAGGTCGGCGACGAGCGCGGTGCCGCGGGGGGCCACCTTCGTGGCGGCCGACGTGCGGACCCGGGCCGGAGCGGAGGAGCTCGCCGTGGCCGCGCAGGAGGTGCTCGGTGGGGTGGACCTCCTGGTCCACAATGTGGGCGGGGCGCGACCGTTCAAGGGCGCACTGGCCATCCCCGACGAGGAGTGGCAGGAGGCGCTGGACCTGAACTTCCTGGCGTCCGTGCGGCTGGACGCGCTGCTGGCACCGGGGATGCGGGAGCGGCGTTCGGGGGTGATCGTGCACGTCTCCTCGGCCGCGGTCCCCACCGTGGCACCACCGTTCCTGCACTACGTGGCGGCGAAGGCGGCGCTGGAGGCCTACAGCCGGGGACTGGCCGCGGAGTTGGCCCCGTTCGGAATCCGGGTCAACACCGTCTCTCCTGGCCGAACCGCCACCCCGGGCGGCGCAGCAACGCGGGAGCAGTGGGCGCGCCTGGACGCGGGGCCGGGCCAGGACACCACCACCCCTCCGCTGGGGCGCGTTGGTCAGCCCGACGACATCGCCCACGCGGTGCTGTTCCTCATGTCCGACCGGGCGAGCTGGCTGACCGGGAGCAATATCGTGCTGGACGGCGGCGAGTTCCCCAGGGGTTGAGGCCGACGGAATTCCGGACGCCGGTTCCGGCAAGAGGAAATTGAGCGGCGCCCGCTTCCTGCTCGACCGTCAGGACACGGTTCTCGGCCGTCAGGACACCGGCGAGACGGAAGCGGGCTCGGACCAGGTCTCCTGACGCAGGAGTTCGAGCAGGGCCGTCTCTGCCGGGCCCGCGCCGTGCCGGACCACGGCGATGACGGGCTGGGACACGACCGGGAACGCCGGGCGAACGAGGTGCTCGTGACCGTGGGGCACCGCGGAGGCCGGGACGAGCGTCACCCCCAGCCCGTCGGCGGCCCAGCGCACGGCCGTCGCCGTCTGGGACACGCGGGCGACCGTGGTCGGCGTCAGCCCGTTGTCGCTCAGCACGTTCAGCAGCACGCCGTCGAGCGCGCTGTCCCGGTCGAACCTCACCCACGGCTCCCCGTCCAGTTCGCGCAGCTCGACCCGGTCCGCGGCCAACTGCCGGTGTCCGGTGCCCAGCACCACGACGAACTCCTCGTCGCCGAGGTGGTGGGCATCGGCCGGGCTCTGCTCGCACGCCGCCATCAGGGCGAGGTCCAGCACGCCCCGGCGGCACAGCCGATCCAGCTCGGCGGAGCTCGGCTCCTCGAGGACGGTGACCTCCAGCCGCGGGAACCGGCGGCGCAGCGCGCCCAGCGCGCCCGGCAACTGCCGCGTGCCGAAGCCCATCTGCACCGCGACCGTCAGCTCGCCCACCAGCTCATCGGCACCGCCCCGCGCCGTCGCCCGCGCCCGCCGTGCCGCGTTCACCGCGGCCTCCGCCTCCCGCAGGAACGCGCGGCCGACCACGGTGGGCACCAGCCCGGTCGGCGTGCGGGCGAACAGTTGCACGCCCAGCTCCCGCTCCAGGGCGCGGATCTGCTGGGACACCGACGGTTGAGCGACGCGCAACAGCTCCGCCGCCGCCGTCACCGAGCCCACCTCGGCAACGGTCAGGGCGTACTCGAACTGACGCAGGCTCATCGACTTCCGTCCCCTCCCCGGGTCGGACCGCGGTCCGACCCCGATGTCATCGTTGTCATGGTAAGTCGCATGAGCAGAGCGGGGGGTGGAGCAGGGGGTTGTGTCCGCTCGGGGTACCGCTAGCCTCACTTCGTGTGGGTCCCGAGTTGAGAGGAGACACCGTGATCGTCGTCGAACATGAGCTGACGGCTCCCTGGGAGGCGCTCCTGATGGAGCCGGCCACGGGCACCGGTACGGGCGTTGTCGTGCTGGCCGGGTCGAGCGGCCGGGTGGACCGCCAACGAGCGAGACTTCTCGCCGAGCAGGGTCTCCTCGCTCTGGCCGTGCGCTGGTTCGGCGGACCGGGGCAGTCGGCGGGGATCTGCGAGGTACCGCTGGAGACGTTCGTCGAGGCTGTCGACCTCCTGCGGTCTCATGGAGCGGAGCGCATCGGCATTCTCGGCTCGTCCAAGGGCGCCGAGGCCGCGCTGCTCACCGCGGTCCACGAGCCGCGCGTCCATGCGGTGGTCGCCGTCTCTCCGACGTCGCTGGTCTGGTGCAACGTGGGGCCCGGGCTCGACGGGCGGGACCGGCCCTGGCGGTCCTCCTGGACCTGGCAGGGGCAGCCGCTGCCCTTCATCCCGATGGACGGCGACTCCTGGCAGCCCGTGGAGCAGGGCGAGGGGCCGGTGGCGATCCGCGGCTGGTGCGAACTCAGCGAGCGGACCTACGCCCGGCGTCTGGATGCCGCCGCGATTCCGGTGGAGAAGGCGTCCGCCGACCTCCTGCTCGTCGCCGGCGGCGACGACGCGATGTGGCCTTCCCTGCGGTATGCCGAGCTGCTGGCCGCGCGCCGCCGAGCAGCCGGCCTCCCGGTCCACCTGGTGACTCGTGCCGACGCCGGACACCGGCCGCGCTTTCCTGGTGAAAGCCCCGCCGCGCCCTCGAAGACCTATCTGTACGGGGGGACGGCCCGAGGTGACGCCCTGCTCGGCGAGGCGGCCTGGGCGCCCATCCTCGGCCTGCTCGATCCGGGGCGGACCGCGACCGGCTCCAGGTAGTCAGCCGCACGTGGCAGGCTCCGGCCGCATGCCTGCGGGCGCCCGGGTGGGCATGTGGGAAGGCTGTTGCCGATCACTTGACCGACCCGGTTGATGAGGGGCCGCCCTTGTCGAAGGTGCGGCCCTCGCGCAGGACTTGGTGCTTTCGTGAGCCGGTGGTGAGGGCCGGTGCGTCGACGCGAAGACCCCGGGCGGCGCTGTCGGCCGCCCGGGGTGGGATGTCATGCGGGGATCACTTGTCGTACAGGGTCCAGATCTGGTTGAAGGTGCCCGTCGCCCGGGCCAGCGTCACGGGTGTGTCGAATCCGTTGCCCTGCAGGACCTCGTTGCGGTTCTTCTGACTGGCGATGGTGGTCTCCTCCTGGCCGAAGTCGACGACCCAGCGCTGCGAGAGCTTGTTGTTGTCGCAGGGCTGCTGCGTCACGGGGGCGTCGGTACCGGCGTCCTGGATGCAGGTGCTGGGGAAGGTGGTGCTGCTGATGGTGTAGATGCCGGTGCCCTCGGGGGTGAAGCCGATCTGGTTGAAGGTCCACACCTGGTAGCCCAGGCTGGAGTCGCGGGTCCACACCTGGTTTCCGTCGTAGGCGTCGAGGTTGGTGTCGTTGAGGTAGTTCTGGACGGACTTGGTGATCGTAGTGCCGGCGTGCGCCGGCACGGCGAACAGCACCATGCCGGCCAGCGCGCTGGTCATGGCGGCGAAGGTTGCTGCTCTGCGTCCGATGGTCATGGCTGCACTCCTGTTCAACTCTCAACGAGAGTAGGCGGATTGACGACTACGACGACGACTGCCTTCCCCCGGACCAAGACTACGGACAGTTAGATCGTGGGCGACACTATTTGGTCGGCGTGGCCTGACGAACAGTGAGAATCACTCTTTCGCCAGCACCGACCGGTAGCGCGGCCGACCCCTTCGCCGCCTGGCCGACCGCCCAATCAGCAGCGGAGGTCATCGAATTGGTATCCGCGACGGTTCCCAGAGGCTGCCCAGGTGCGTGTGGAGGATGTCCTGCGCCTCTTGCGAGGTGAGGCGGCCGATGAGGACGTGGGTGGTGAGGCCGTCGGCGAGGGCGAGGAGGGTGCAGGCCTCGCGCTGCGGGTCGACGGATGCGGCGGTTGCGGCACGCTCGCCGCCGGCTTCGCGGATGAGCCGCGTGAACGCCTCTTGCAGGGCTGCGTAGTTGGCCTTCAGCGTGTCGGCGAGCGGCTCACTGACCACGGCCTGCGCGACGAAGGCGAGCCAGACCCGGGCCTCGGCGCGGTGTTCGTCCCGGAGCAGCGCGACTTCGGTGGCGGCGTGGCCCAGGGCGGTGGCGGCCGACTGGGCGGGGCTCCGGACGAGGCGGGCCCGGACGCGTTCGGTGATCCGTTCGCCGATGTTCCCGAGAGTGAACCCGAGCATCTCCTCCTTGTTGCGGAAGCAGCGCTGCACGGCGCCCATCGACACCTGCGCGCGGGCGGCGACGTCGCGCAGGGTCACGCCCTCAAGTCCGTGTTCGTCGGCGAGCAGACAGACGGCCTCGGCGATCCGCCGGCGCCGTTCCTCGTGATCAACCTGCCTGGGCATGCCCGGTCGCCTCCGTTGGTCGGTGCGTTATTCGATGCGCTCGTATCGGTTCCCAGGATACAGTTCCGATGCAAGCGCATCGGAACGTGGATGGGGAGGAAGAATCGTGGGAGATGCTCTGTGGAAGCTGTCGGCCGCCGCGCAGGCGAAGGCGGTGCGCGAGGGGGAGGTCCGCGCCGTCGAGCTGGTGGAGAGCCACCTGGAGCGCATCGCCGAGGTCAATCCGGAGGTGAACGCGGTCACCCAACTCCTGGCCGGGCGTGCCCGGGAGGCCGCCGAGCGGGCGGACCGGCGGCGGGCCGTGGGCGAGGAGCTGGGCCCGCTCGCGGGAGTGCCGTTCACCGTGAAGGAGTCCACGGCCATCGAGGGGGTGCCGACCACGTTCGGCACCCCGCGCTTCCGCGATCTGGTGGCGCCGATGGACGCGCCCCCGGTGGCCCGGCTGCGTGCGGCCGGGGCGATCCCGATCGGGCACAGCAACATGCCCACCCTGATCCTGGCCGGGATGCACACACGCAGCGAGTTGTTCGGGGACACGGTCAATCCTTGGGACCGCGGCCGGACTCCGGGTGGCACAAGCGGGGGCGACGCGGTAGCCGTCGCCACTGGGATGGCCGCGCTCGGGCTCGGCAACGACTCGGGAGGATCGGTTCGGGTCCCGGCCCAGTTCTGCGGTGTGGCCGGATTGAAGCCGACCACCAACCGGTTCCCCGCGGACCATCGGATCCTCGGCTCGGACGATCCCGGCCCGGCCTCCCAACTCCTTGTGACAGACGGCCCGTTCGCCCGGAGCGTGGGCGATCTGCGGCTGGCGTACGAGGTGTTGGCCGGCACCGATCCGCGGGACCCGCGGGCCGTCCCGGTACCGCTGTACGGCGAGTCGGTTCCCGGGCCGGTGAAGGTCGCGGTCGTGGCGGACCCGGGAGGGCACGGCGTCCACCCCACGGTGCGCGCGGCCGTCGCGACCGCGGCCGACGCACTGCGCGACGCCGGGTACGAGGTGCGCGAAGTGCCGGACGTGCCCCGGCTGGAGGAGGCGCTCGACGCCTACGGCCGGATCACCGTGACCGAGTTCGCCCCGACCTGGCCGGCGGTACGCAAGCTGCTCGGCAAGGGCGGCGACCGCTACATCGAGATGGCGATGCAGCAGAGCCCGCCCGCGAGCGCGGACGAATTCATGAAGCTCATGGGCACCTGGCTGAACATCCGCCGCTCCTGGGCCGAATTCCTCGACGAGCACCCGCTCCTGCTCGGCCCGTCGTTCACCGAACCGCCCGTCGAACCGGGGCTGGAGTCGCGCGACCGGGCTGGACGGGACCGCGTCGGGTCGGCCATGCGGCTGTGCACCGTGACCAGTTTCGTGGGTGTGCCCGCAGTGGCCGTGCCGACCGGGATCGCCGACGGGCTGCCGACCGGAGTGCAGATCGTCGGGCGCGCGTTCCGCGAGGACCTGTGCCTGGCCGCGGCCGAGGCGATCGAGGACCGGCTCGGGGTTCTCACACCGATCGGCCCGCGCTGGGCAGTTCGGGTCTCGTGAGCCGGTATGACCGGCGGTCAGGGCCGCTGCGGCGCGCCGATCAGCGGGGTGTGCACGGGGGCGGCGAGGCCGACGAAGGCCACGAGCTCGTGGCCGCCGGGGTTGGTCGCCCGGACATCGCCCTCGTGTTCGGTGGTGCGTCGGCACCAGGAATGGCCCGCCCCCGTACGTACCGGGGGCGGGCCATGCGTCGGTGCGGTCGGGCTCAGCTCGCCGCGATCTGCTGCAGGCCGGCTTGGACGTCGTCGAAGTTCATCACCGGAATGAAGGCCACCTTGGCGCCCAGGTCCTGGAAGAACGGCTCGGCGACGCTCGGGATGTCGGACGCCTCCTTGAGATCGAAGACGATGAAGGCGGTACGCTGCCCGTCCTTCGCACCGAAGTACGCAGCCTCCGGCTTGATCCGTTCGAGGACGGACTTCATCGTGTGGGCCAGGGTCTTGCCGGTGATCGCTTTGTTGGCCTTCTCGGTGTCCATCTGGACCGTCAGCAACACCCTCATGGTCTTCCACCTCTGGTCGGCGTTTCGGCACCACACGTGCCTGCTCCAGATCGTGACCTCGATCCGCAGCCTCGGCAGCTGGGGTAGGGCATCTGAGGGATGAGGGGCCCGCTTTCCCCAGGCTTTCCCCCGGCTGCCGCCCCGGGCCCGGCACACGCTCGTCCAGGGCGGCGTGGGACGGTCGGCAGGCGCGGCTCGTGACCCGCCGGTCAGGTGGCCGCGCGCCAGCCGGCCACGGCGTTCCCCAGCTGCTCCCGGTGGGCCCGGGCCGTGGCCATCAGCCGGTCGAGCGTGTCCCTGGTCCGCACGAGGTCGGCGATGTACGCGGAGAGCCGCCGGCGCTCCAGCGCCATCCGCTCCAGTGCGGAGTCGGAGTTCTCCTCGCTGGGCGTGTCGACGCAGGGCAGCAGCTCGGCGATGGTGCGGCTGGACAGGCCCGCGGCGTACAGCCGCTGGATGAACGCGACCCGCTCGACCTCGGTCTCCGTGTAGTGCCGCTGCCCGCTGGGGCTGCGGGTGCTGGTGAGCAGCCCCTGCTCCTCGTAGTAGCGCACGGACCGGACACTTACTCCGGACCGCGACGCGAGTTCCCCGATCCGCACAGCGCCCTGCCGGCTGAGGCCTGCGTCACAGACGCTTGCCCCTGACATCAATGTGAGGTTCTAGCGTAGCTGCCGTGCCTGAGGCGCGGGCACGGCGGACCACGAAGGAGTCCTGACATGACGACACTTTTCACCAGCTACCGGCTCGGCGGCCTCACCCTGCCCAACCGGATGGTGATGGCCCCGATGACCCGGGTCCGGGCCGCCGCCGGTGGCCTGGCAACGCCGTCGATGGCGGCCTACTACGCCCAGCGGGCCACGGCCGGGCTGATCGTCAGCGAGGGGGTGCAGCCGAGCCTGATCGGGCAGTCCAACCCGGGGACACCGGGGCTGTACACCGACGAGCAGGTCGAGGCATGGCGCCCCGTGACCGCCGCCGTCCACGCCAACGGCGGCCGGATCTTCGCCCAGCTCATGCACGGCGGCCGGGTCTCGCACGCGGACACCACCGGCCTGCAGCCGGTCGGGCCCTCGGCCGTCCCCGCCGTCGGCGACGTGTTCACCCCGACCGGCCCCCAGCCCGCCCCGATGCCGCGCGCGCTGGAGACCGCCGAGGTGCCCGAGCACGCACAGTCCTACGCCCTGGCCGCCCGCCGCGCCCTCGACGCCGGCTTCGACGGCGTGGAACTGCACGGCGCCAACGGCTACCTGATCTCGCAGTTCCTCTCCTCCAACGCCAACCTGCGCACGGACCGCTTCGGGGGCCCGATCGCCAACCGGATCAGGTTCGCCGTCGAGGCGGTCGCCGCCACCGTGGAGGCCGTCGGCGGGGAGCGGACCGGCATCCGGCTCTCACCGGGCGCAACGTTCTGGGGAGTCGAGGAGAGCGAGGTTCGCGAGCTCTACACCGCGCTGCTGGCCGAACTGGCCCCCCTCGGCCTGGCCTACCTGCACCTCGAAGCCACCGCCGACGAGGAGGTGCTGGTCGCCCTGCGCCGGGCGTGGCCGGGCACGCTCGTCATGAACCCCGTGCTTCCGATGGGAGCGAAGCAGACCGGCCGGGACGACGCCGACCACTGGCTCGGCCTGGGCGCCGACCTCATCAGCTTCGGCCGCGGCTTCATCGCCAACCCCGACCTGGTCGAGCGGCTGCGGAGCGGACTGCCGATCGCCCCCGTCGACGAGGCCACGTACTACCAGGGCGGTGACGCGGGCTACCTGACCTACTCGGCCCACCAGTACGGGGCTTGACGCCGGGCCGCGGCCGGACGAGCGAGACTTCCCGTACGGGCGTCAGCGGCGGTGGCTGTGCTCACTCGGCGGGTCGGTCAGGCGGTCACCGTCGACCCGGGTTCCGGCCTGCTTGAGCTGGCGGAGGATGGGACTGATCTCCATGCCTTCGACACCGGGCAGGGTTCCGACGCGGTCACTGGTGAACTCGAACAGCTCGTCGAGATCGCGGCACTGTACGACGGCATGCAGGTTGTACGGTCCGGATACCGCGGCCGCGAATCCCACCTCGGGCATCTGTGCCATCGCCCGTCCGACAGCCTTGATGCTGCCCGGGTGGGCTCGCAGCCACAGGTTCGCCCGGGCCCGGTACCCCAGGGCCACCGGTGCGATCTCCACGTCGATGTGGACCACTCCGTCGGAGAGCAGCGCCTGCAGCCGTCGTGACACTCGGCCCGGGGTGAGATCGGCCGCCACCGCGAGGTCGACGAGACTGGCCCGTCCGTCGGCGGCGAGGGCCGCGAGCAGCTTCTCGTCCTGGGCGCTGAGTTGCGACGGCTGGTTCCGGACGACCGGCCGTTGGTTCCGTACGACCCGCCGTTCGGTGAACGGGTTGCCGCCGGACCCCAGGGCGGACTCCTGCTCGGGGGTCAGGGTTCCGGTGAGTGCGGCCCAGTAGTGCCCGCGTCCGCCGACGAACTGACGGAGAATCACCGATGCCTGGAGGTCGAGCACAGCGGTGGTGCGGGGGAGCCGGCGGCCGAGCAGGTCGTCGCGTTGTTCCTGAGATCGCGAGCGCACGGCGAAGGTGATCTCGGAGCCGGCAGCGTTCAGGGCGACCCAGCTGACGTCGTCGCGTTGCGCGAGTGCCTCGGCGATGGCCGTGGCGCTGCCGGGCCGGCAGTGCAGGCGCACCATCCACCGGCTCTGTCCGAGCGCTCCCGGATCGACGACCCCGACCACCCGGATCATCCCCGCACGCCGCAGGCGGCGGTATCGGCGGGCGACGGTCAGCTCGGAGATCCCGAGGACCGTCGCCACGGTCGCGAACCCGACTCGTGGATCAATCTGAAGAGCGCGAAGGATTCGGACATCTTCGGGCTCCAGCATGTCGGAATCAACGATCTCAGGATGCGACATGGTGGTGATCCTACAGCGAGCACCGATTCCGAGCCGTTGCGCGCCGCAGGTGGCCGAGGCTTGCAGGGGCACGACGGAAGAAGCGGGGAGTCGCCGGCCGAGCCCTGCCCGGCCGGCGATTCCCGTTTCTCCCGGCAGCGACGAACCAGTGAAGGACACCTGTCCCATGTCTGCTCCCACCTCCCCCACCTCCCCCACCTCCCCCACCTCCCCCACCTCCCCCACCTCTCCCACCTCGAACGAAGCGCCCCCAACCGCCTTGATCGTTGCCGCCGGACGCGGGTTGGGGCACGCCATGGCCGAGCAGTTCCTCGACAAGGGATGGCACGTCATCGGCACGGTCCGACCCGGCAGCCCGAGGACCGGGCTCCACGATCTCGCCGGGACCGCCGCCGGCAGGGTGGAGATCGAAACGCTGGACATCAACGAGCCGGAGCAGATCGCGGCGTTGCGCAGGCGCCTGGACGGCCGAGCGCTGGACATCCTGTTCGTCAACGCGGGAATCACCACGCGGGACGAGCACATCCCCATCGGCGAGGTCACGACCGACGAGTTCAACGACGTGATGCTCACCAACGCGCTGAGCCCGATGCGCGTCATCGAATCCCTGCAGGACCTCGTCACCCCGACCGGCCTGATCGGTGCGATGTCGTCCGGCCAGGGCAGCATCGCCAACAACCGGACCGGGCTGCGAGAGGTCTACCGGGGCAGCAAGGCGGCCCTGAACCAGTTCATGCGGAGCTTCGCAGTCCGTCAGCCCGAACCGCTACGCACGCTGCTGGTCATGGCACCCGGCTGGGTCCGCACGGAGCTGGGCGGATCGCAGGCCCCTCTCGGCATCGAGGACAGCATTCCCCGCCTGGTGGACGTGATGCTCGCTCAGCTCGGCACTCCCGGCATGCAGTTCCTCGACTACCAGGGCCGGACCGTTCCCTGGTAGACACGCGGCGCGAGGCCAGCTACGGGCTCAACCGGACGGCGTGACCGGGGACCACACGCCGAACCACTGCTCGGCGCCGTACTCCTCGAACCGCTCCACCTCGGTGAACCCCAGCTTCGCCGCGACGCGCATCGAGCGGTCGTTGGCGGTCTGGGTGCAGAGCACCACCGGCTCGCCGGGAAGCGCGCCGGCGAACCAGTCGAGTGCCGCTGCGCACGCCTCGGCGGCGTACCCGCATCCCCACGCCTTCGGCAGGAACATGTAGCCGAGCTCGGTCTCCCCGGCTTCCGGCCGGACGTGCCCCGGACGCTCCGCGTGGCGCCGATCGAGCGTCACCATGCCGATCATCGCTCCGTCGAGATCGATCACGAAGAAGCCAGGGCGCTGCCCGGGCACCTCGGGCACCGTGCGCTCCAGCTCATCACGCGGCTGAGCGCCACCGACGTAGGTACCCACCTCCGGCGAGGAGAACAGCTCGATGAGCGCCGCACGGTCCCGGGCCTGGGACCCACGCAGCACGAGCCGCTCGGTCCTGATCGGGGCAGCCGGCCAGGGGCCAGGTATGTGTTCGGTCATGGCGGGCAACCTATCGCACACACACCGAGCACGGAGGCCGACAACACCGTGACCCCACAACTTCGCTGGGCTCGGCCTCGGCGGTCGCCACTCACGCACGGCGCTCAGGCGAGACCGGCTCCTCGACCACCGGTGGGGCCGCCTTCACGGAGTCCAGCAGCAGTTGGGCCACGTCGACCACCTTCAGGTGTTCCTTGGCCGCGCCCGGGCCCGCGGCGGAGCCGCCGTTCGACGCCTTCTTGCCGTTGACCGAGTCGGAGAGCATCACCAGGCAGAACGGGCAGGCGGTGGAGACGATGTCGGGGTTGAGCGACAGCGCCTCGTCGACCC